>CAZBZD010000010.1:0-23142 GCA_964496295.1 uncultured Rhodanobacteraceae bacterium
TGCGGCCCGGCGCGAGGTCGAACGTGGCGCCGTCGCTGTCCACCAGCACGCCGTAGCCGGCCGTGCTCCACGCGAACGGCGCGCCGGCGTGGCCCTGCTCGCCGGCCCTGGCCACCTGCCTGCCGGTGCGCACCAGGCCGGGCGCGACCGACTGGTGGGTGGTATAGCCGCCGATGCCGTACACGGTGTCGTCCCGGCCATGCTCCACCGTCACCTGGTGCACGGAAAGCTTGCCGAGATCCAGTTGCAGCAGGCGCCGATGCCGCGCGTCGAACACCGCCAGCACGCCGCTGTCACGCTGCCAGTCCAGCGACAGCCGCCGCGTGGCCAGCGTCTGCCGGCCGGCGCTCTCCTCGACCGTCGCATGCGGCGTCGGCACCGGGGCAAGGTCCGGGTCCATGACCAGGGTGTGATGATCGCCGCGCACGCCGTCGGGGCGTACCTGCACATGCACGACGCCCGGCGCCTGCAGGCACACGGACACGGTGCGGCCGTCGGCATGCAGCGGCTCGGCGCAGCCCGTGCCGGCCGCCGCCGTCGCGCTTCCCGCGCATGCCAGCAGCAGCAGGGCGCAGGCCCGGGGCAGCAACGCGCGGGCCCTCATTGCAGCACCACGCTGTCGTAGGGCGGCACGGTCAGCACGACGCCGTCGAGCGACGCGCCTTGCACGGTCTGTTTCAGGATGCGGGTGAAGCCCGGCCTGCCGGGAACATCCAGCGTCATCGTCCGCGCCTTGCCGCTCAGGTTGTGCACCACCAGCACGCCGCCCTGCGGCAGGGTGCGCTGGTACGCCAGCAGATGGTCGCTGGCTTCGGGATAGGCGCGGAAGCCGCCCTCGCGCAGGGCCGGAACGGCGATGCGCCAGTGGATCAGCTTCCGGTACAGGTTCAGCAGCGAGTGCGGATCGTCGCGCTGGGCCGCCACCGAAACCGCCGCGCCGTTGACCGGGGCGGGAGCCTTCCACGTGGCTTCCCCGTGCGCTTTCGTCGAACGTGCCCAGCGCATCGGCGTGCGCAACTCGGGATCGGGCTTCCTGCCGCGCATGCCCAGCTCCTCGCCGTAGTAGATGTACGGCTCGCCCGGCAGCGTCAGCAGCATCGCCGCGGCCACGCGCATGTGTTGCACGTTGCCGGCGAGCTGGCTCATGACGCGTTCCTGGTCGTGGTTGGACAGGAACGGCGCGTCGTGGATCGCATCGCAGCCGCAACCCTCGCGATAAGTGGCGTAGGTGTTTTCCAGCGTGCGCGCCAGGTCCTGGTTGCGCTCGCTTCTGGCCGCCTCGATCAGTTTCGTCGCCAGCGGAAAATTGAACACGGCCGAGAGCGGCTCGAGGTACGGCGCCAGGTCGGCGGCCTCGTCGCGCGTGACTTCGCCGACCAGGTAGACCTGCGGGTCGACGGCATCCAGGCCCTGGCGATACTGCTGCCACCAGGCGATGTTCTTCCTGATCGCCGCCGGCGAGCCCTGGTCCGAAGCGAGGTCGACGTAGATGTGCCGGGCCGCGTCCAGGCGAAAACCGTCCGCGCCCTGCTTCAGCCAGAAGCGGCCGATGTCGATCATCTTGTTGCGCACGGCCGGGTTGTCGAAGTTCAGGTCGGGCATGCCGGCATCGAAGATGCTCAGGTAGTCCTGTCCGTCGGCGCGATGCCAGGCCTTGCCGCCGAAGGCGTTGGGCGTGTCGACGTCGGTGTACTTGCCGGCCCAGGTGTACCAGTCGCGGTACGGGCTTTCCGGGTCCAGCGCGGACCGGAACCAGGGGTTCCTGCTGCTGGAGTGGTTGGCCACCATGTCGATGATCACGCGGATGCCGCGCGCATGGGCCGCCTTCGCCAGCTCGCGGAAATCGGCCAGCGTGCCGTACTGCGGGTTGACCGCCTCGTAGTCGGTCACGTCGTAGCCGTGGTAGCTGGGCGAGGGGTTGACGGGCATCAGCCAGATGCCGCTCACGCCGAGTTTCTGCAGATAATCGAGCTTGGCGGTGACGCCGTCCAGGTCGCCGATGCCGTCGCCGTCGGTGTCGTACCAGCTGCGCACGAAGATTTCGTACCACACGCCGGAAGCGGCCGGCTCCTGCGTCGCCGCCGGCGCGGCATGCACCGGCATCGCCGGCGTCGAAGCGAAAACCAGGCCGGCGGCGGCCAACATGCCAAGGACGTGCTTGCGGCAATGCATCATCAGGACTCCCGATTGCACCCCGGCACCACCATGCCTGCCGGGAAAAAAACGGCCAGGCACATGGCAATCCCTGCATGCACCCGGCCCGAGGGGACCGGTGAAAACCGGGCCTGCGGCCTTCCGGCCGCGCCCGGCCGAGGGTACGGCTAGAACTTGTAGGAGATGCCGATATCGTAACGCCGGCCGTAACGCTCCCAGGTCAGCACCTGGTTGGGGTCGTTGTTCTGGTAGGTGATGAAGGTCTTGTTGGTCAGGTTCGAGCCCTGCGCGACCAGGGTCAGGCCCTTCAGGGCCCCGCTGTGGAAGGTGTAGCTGACCTGCGCGTCGAAGGTGCTGCCGCCCTGGATGGTCTGCTCGATGCGCGTGGCGCTGATGCCCGACACGCGGCCGAGGAAGCTGGAACGGTAGCTGTCGCTGACGCGCGCCTGGAAGCCGCCGTGCTGGTAGTAGATCGTGCCGTTGGCCACCCACTTGGACAGGCCCGGGACGGTGATCGGATCCGGGTTGTCGCCGTACACCAGCGAGCTGGACGTCCGGTTGCCGGTGAGGATCACGCCGAAGCCGTCGAGCGCCGGCGTGAACAGGTTCATCGGCAGGTTCAGCGTCAACTGGGCGCCCTTGACGTAGCCGTGGCCGTCGTTGACCGGGCCGGAGACGATGCCCATCGTGGTTCCGAGCTGTGCCTTCTGCGATGCCGTCAGGTAGGAATCGACGAAGGCCGAGAAGTCGTACAGGAAGGCCGCGTTCGGGTCGATGTAGTCGCTCAGCTTCAGGTAGTAGGCCGACAACGCGATGTAGCCGCCGTTGCCGCGGCACAATGCCGAGGTCTTCGAGTCGGCTGCATTGCACCGGTAGCCGTTGCCGCCGCTGAAATAGTGCTCGTAGCTGACGTTGTAGTTTTCGGCCATGGTCGGCAGCAGTTCCGCATTGCCGCCCGAGGCGCTGAAGTAGGACTGGTTGGGATCGGTATTGGACAACCGCGTGATGTTGCCGCTCACGCCGAGGCTGGCGCTCATCTGGTCCATGCGCGGGCGCGCCATCGTGCGCGCGGCGCTGACGCGCAGGTCGTCCCGGGGCGTGAATCCGAACACGAGGTTGACGCTGGGCAGATAGCGCGTGTAAGTGGTGCCGCCGGAAACCGGCACCAGCACGGCGCCCGAGGAAGTGGTGTCGCCGCCGCCGGCGGTCACGCGCTGGCCCGCGGATGTCTGGCTGGTATGCGCCACCTGCAGGCCGAAGTTGCCGCGCAGGCTGACGTTGCCCAGGTAGGTGTTCAGGTTGGCCTGCACGTACGAGGTGACGTCACGCTCGCGCACCTTCCAGTTCGGCGGCACCGCGATCGAGGACAGCGCCGTCGGCAGTTCCTGGTAGATGCCGTCGGCGATCAGCCTCAGGGGGTCGTAGGTGACCTGCGGGCCCACGCCCATCCAGGCCAGCGGATCACCCGTGGTGACATAGCCCGGAAGAGCCGCCGAATGCGCGCCGCCGGGGAAGATCAGGAAGGTCTGGTCGATGTCGTAGGTCTTGTTGCGGGTCCCGCGCACCACGCCCAGCTCGACGCTGGTGATCGGGCCGCTGATGAAGCTGCGCTCCACGCTCACCCCGAGATTGGCCAGGTAGTCGACGGTGCGCGGCGCGTTGATGAAGCCGCCCTGCACCAGGCCGCTGCCCGAGCCCCACGCCTGCGGGTCGGTCAGTACCAGGCCCGTGCTGTAGTCCAGCGAGGGATTGACGTAGAGCATGCCGTTGTCGCGCTCGACGAAACCGATGTCGTCGCCGGGGCCGTGCGGGCCGGTGCCGACGATGGCCCCGCCCTCGACATGGGCGCCGGGCCCGAGGTAGTAGCCCGTGCCGGAATAGCTTTCCAGCAGCAGGTCGCGGCGCGTGGCGCGCGAGTAGTTGGCGTTGATGTCGGCCGACCAGTCCCCGTTGAAGCGGATCCGGTTGTCCCAGTTGAAGTTGTAGACCCTGGCCCGGGTCTTGTTGTAGTCGTTGCGCACCACGGTGTTGATGTTCTGCCAGGTGCCGCTCTGCACGAAGCCGTCGACGACGTTGCCGGGCACCAGGGTCGGCGACGGCGCCACCGAGCCGTTGCCCCAGAAGAACGGCATCTCCATGCCCTTGGCCTGCTGGATCTCGGTGAAGTGGTCGTAGGTGAGGTCGACGGTGCCGGTGTAGTGGTCGTTGGGCCGCCACTGGAAGGTGGCCAGCACGCCGTTGCGCTTCATCGAATCGGTGATGCCGTAGTTTTTCGAGCCGCCGATGACGAGGTCGCCGTCGGCATCGGCCGGATAACCCCAGGGCGCCTGGTGCTGGATCTGCGAGGGATTGTTCTCGAAATTCACGCCCAGGGTGACGCCGAAGGTGTTGTCGGCAAACTGGTGCACCCACACGCCGTTGAGGTTGTAGCCCTTGTTGCTGACCCCGGGGCCTTCGGACAGCTGGTCCAGGCCGTTCCAGATGTAATGGGCGTTCACCGCCGCCACCGGGCCGGCCTGCTCCAGTGGGCGGATGGTGTGCATGTCGACCGTGCCGGTCAGGCCCTGGCCGATCAGGTCGGCCGACGGGCTCATGTGCACCACCACGTCGCTGAACCAGCTCGACGGGTACTGGTCGAACTGCACGTCGCGGTTGTTGGACGTGGAGACCTGCTGGCCGCCGTTGACCAGCGCGGTGGAGAAATCCGGGCCCAGGCCGTGGATGGTCAGCACCTGCGGACGGCCGCTGACCCGCTGTACCGCCAGGCCGGGCAGGCGCCCCAGGGAATCGGCGATGCTCACGCCGGGCAGCTTGCCGATCTGCTCGGCCGACACCGCCTCGACGATGCTGCTGGAGTTGCGCTTGAGCGCCGTGGCGTTCTGGATGCTGCTGATGAAGCCGTTGACCTCGACGGCCTGCATTTTCTGCGGCTGCCCGGAGGCCTGCTCCTGCCCGTCCTTGTCTTCCTGCTTCTTGTCCTGGTCCTGGTCGGTCCGGTTCTGGTCCGTGGTCACCTGTTGGTCGCCGGCACCGCGCGGAACATGTGCCTGGGCACCGGCGGCGGCCATCAGCAGGGCCGATGCGAGTGCCGCGCTGAGCAAGTTGCGTTCGAGAATCATGGATCAGGCCCTCCCCTTCGAGGATCGATGTGGTCCGGATGGCGACCGCCGGCCATGGTTGCCGGTGGCGACGTGGCTACGGGCCGTTGCCCGCCTTGCATGGCTCGATACTAGTCGCGGCCCCGGCCATGTGACGTTTTGTGCATACGTATTCATGCCCGCATCCGGCCGGCCCGCGGCATGAATACGTATGCAGGCGGACCAGCCCCGCGGGCGGCCACGGTTAAGCTTTTCGGCAACGACATTCGATGCACTCGCCCACCACGCGAAGCGTCGTCCCGTTCCCGGAAGGATGTTATGGATGCTCGACCCTGGTGGCGCGGCAGCGTCATCTACCAGATCTACCCGCGCAGTTTCCAGGACACCAACGGCGATGGTGTCGGCGACCTGCGCGGCATCATCGACCGCCTGGACTACGTGGCCGGCCTCGGCGTCGATGCCGTATGGATCGCCCCGTTCTTCCGCTCGCCGATGCACGACTTCGGCTACGACATCGCCGACTACCGCGACGTCGACCCGCTGTTCGGCAACCTGGGCGACTTCGACGACCTGCTGGAAAAGGCGCACGCGCTCGGCCTGCGCGTGATGATCGACCAGGTGCTCAGCCACACGTCCAGCGAGCACCCCTGGTTCGGGGAAAGCCGCCGCAGCCGCGACAACCCCAGGGCCGACTGGTACGTCTGGGTGGACCCGGCCGCGGACGGCGGCGTGCCGAACAACTGGATCTCCCTGTTCGGCGGCTCGGCCTGGGAGTGGGAGCCGGCGCGCGGGCAGTATTACCTGCACAATTTCCTGGCCACGCAGCCGGACCTCAATTTCCACAACCCGGACGTGCGCCGCGCCATGCTCGACAACGTGCGCTTCTGGCTGGAACGCGGCGTGGACGGGCTGCGCCTGGACTCGATCAACTTCTGCTTCCACGACCAGCAACTGCGCGACAACCCGCCCAAGCCGCCGGAAAAACGCGTCGGGCGCGGCTTCAGCCCGGACAATCCCTACGCCGCGCAATACCACTGGTACAACAACACGCGGCCGGAAAACCTCGGCTTCCTGGTCGAGCTGCGCGACCTGTTCAACCAGTACCCGGGCACGGTGACGCTGGGCGAGATCGCCTCGGAAGATTCGCTCAAGACCATGGCCGAGTACACCAACGGCAAGCGCCTGCACATGAGCTACAGCTTCGAGCTGTTGAGCAGCGACTTCAGCGCCCGCCACATCCGCACCACGGTCGAGCAGCTGGAGCAGCGCATGTCCGACGGCTGGCCGTGCTGGGCCATCTCCAACCACGATGTGGAACGCGTGGTGACACGCTGGGGCGGCACGCAGGCGCCGCCGCAACTGGGCAACCAGTTGACCGCCATGGTCTGCTCGCTGCGCGGCTCGGTGTGCATCTACCAGGGCGAGGAACTGGGCCTGCCCGAAGCCGAAGTACCCTACGAGGCCCTGCGCGACCCCTACGGCATCGCCTTCTGGCCCGACTTCAAGGGCCGCGACGGCTGCCGCACGCCGATGCCGTGGGACGACACGTCGCACGCGGGCTTCAGCCCGGTCGAGCCGTGGCTGCCGATCCCGGCCAGGCACCGGGCCATGGCGGTCACCGTCCAGGATGGCGACCCGGCCTCCACCCTGAACGGTTTCCGCCGCTTCATGCACTGGCGGCAGGCACAACCGGCCCTCTGCCACGGCACGATCCGTTTCCTGGACACGCCCGAACCGGTGCTGGCCTTCGTCCGCGAAACCGCCGACCAGCGCCTGCTGGCCGTGTTCAACCTGTCGGCCGACAGCGTGGACATCGAACTGCCCGTGGAAGCCGGACTGGAGCAGATCGATGCCGGGCCGCTGTGGCAAGGTCGGCTGGACCAGCGACGCGCGCATCTGCCGCCGTACGCCCTGGTGTTCGCCCGCATCCAGAATCACGAAAACATCGATTGACCCGACACGTAGGGCGGGCACTGCCCGCCGAAATGCACGTTCCCATGGCGGGCAGTGCCCGCCCTACACCGGCCGTATTGCACGGATTCGACGGAGATCCCGAAGGAACGCATGGCTGGCCCTGGCCATCGTGGCCGAAGTCATCGGCACCAGCGCGCTCAAGGCCAGCGACGGGTTCACCCGGCCCGGCCCGGGCCTGCTGGTGGTGGCCGGCTACGCGACGGCATTCTACTTCCTCGCCGTCACGCTGAAACACGTGCCGGTCGGCATCGCCTACGCCGTGTGGTCGGGCGCCGGCACGGTGCTGATCGCGCTGGTCGGCGTCTGGGTGTTCCGGCAGCGGCTGGATCTGGCCGGCATCATCGGCATCGCGCTCATCGTCGCCGGCGTGCTGGTGCTCAACCTGTTCTCGCACGGCGCCGCCCACTGAACTGCCCGACCCTGCCACTCGCATGCGGCGGGCCGGTATGATGACCGACGGGCCCAACGCGGGGAGCCGATCATGCGCAACATCAACGACTGGTTCGACAGCTACAGCCGCGACCACCGGAATCCGACCAACCGCGCCATCCACTGGGTCTGCGTGCCGGTGATCCTGTGGTGCGTGATCGCGCTGTTGTGGCTGGTTCCGGTGCCGGCGGGCTACGTGAGGCAGGGCACCTGGGCGGTGGTGGCCATGTTTGCCGCGTTCCTGTTCTACCAGCGCCTGTCGCGCCGGCTGGGCTGGGCCATGGCGCTGGCCTTCATCGTGCTGGCGCTGGCCACTGCCGGCCTGTACGACCTGCTCGGCTTCCACGGCCTGCTGTGGCTGGCGGCGGCGCTGTTCGTGCTGGCCTGGATCGGGCAGTTCGTCGGCCACGTGATCGAGGGCCGGCGGCCGTCGTTCTTCACCGACCTGGCCTACCTGCTGATCGGGCCGGCATGGCTGATGGGCAAGCTCATGCGGCGCTTCGGCATCGGTTACTGATGGCAAATGCAACGAGGCCGCGGAAACATGCCGCGGCCTCGTCGTTGTCGTGCCTGGTCACTGCGCCGGCGGTGCCGGCAGGCTGGCACGCATGGACTCGGCCAGCGGACGCATGCCGAGGCTGAGCAAGGCGCCCAGGATGGCCAGTATCAGGAACACCAGCGCCGCGCGCTGGTAGCCCAGCGGCGAACCGTCCGGGCGCCGCACGAAGGCGTTCATGATCGCGCCGCCGACCAGCGTTTCGACGATGATGCCGATGATCAGCATGGCCCAGTAGTGGTCCACGCCGACGACCTTGCCGATGACCCAGTTGATGACGGCATTGATGATGCCGGCCACGATCACCGTGGCCACGGCGCGGCCGTAATGGGCCCAGAAGCCGTTGACGATCCGGTTGACCAGGCTGAGGATGCCAGCGGCCACCAGAACGAAGATGATGATGCCGATGATCCCGCCAATGATTCCGGCCGTGCCCAAATGACTGTAATCCATGAATCTGCTCCCTCGCGACGAAATGAAAACGTGGCATGTCCCGTCGGCCATCAACGTCGGTGGCACCGCCGGAACACCTGGCTGTCAATCCCCTGTCTGCGGCAGTCCCGGCACGAACGGTCGCGGCTGCACACCGAGCAAGCCTAGCAGTTTTCCGTTGTCGGCAACCAGGTCCCGGTCCAGCCGCTCGACCATGCCCCGGCCCCGGCCGCTGACGGACGACAGCACGCGGCACACCGTTTTCGGCGCGGGCATGCCGATGGCCCCGGGAGCCAGTTGCCGGTGCACGCGCGCGAACATGGCGGCGGCACTCAACCGCTCGCCACCGCCGATGGCAATCGTGCCGGCGGCTTGCGGCCGTTCCAGCGCCGCCAGCACGGCTTGCGCCAGGTCGTCGGCATGCACGGGCTGGCGCAAGCCGTTTCCGCGAAGCAGCGGAAACACGTGCCAGCGCCGTGCGCGCGCGGCGAGTTTTTCCAGGCTGCCCTGCACGCCGCCGTAGATCAGCGTCGCGCGCAGGATCGTGCAGGCGCTGCCCCGTTCCGCGCAGCGCGCCAGCAGGCGTTGCTCGGAAGCGCGCAGGCGTTCGGCCAATGCACGTTCGGCCGGATCGGGCGAGTCGCGCTTGCTGTCGGCGCTCATCGAGGACATGGCCACGATGCGCGGCGCGCCGGACACGCCGGTCTCGGCCAGCCAGCGCGAAAAATGATCCAGCGGGCCCAGGCAGACGATGGCGCGGGCATCGGCGGGCAACGCCGGCACCGCGTCGGGGAGACTGCCGCGCCACCAGGTCACGCCGTCGTCGTCAGCCTGTGCCGTGCGACTGAAAGCGGCGACCGGCATGCCCCGGTCATGCAGGCGCGGCAGCAGGCAACGACCGATCTGGCCCGACGCACCGAATACCACGCAGGTCATGCGCGCCCCTTGCGTTTGCCCTTGCGCGCACGCTTGCGTGTCTCCGCGCGGTCCTCGCGCAGGCAGTCGACCAGCCGCGTCAACGCGGGCACGTGACGGCCGCGCGGCGTCACCACGGCGGTATGCACGCGCGCGATCCGCGCCGGCACCTTGTGCACGGACACCGCGTCGCGCTGCGGATAGATGTCCAGCACCGCGCGCGGCACCAGGCTGATGCCGACCCCGGCCGCGGCCGCGGCCATGATCGCGTGGTAGGACGCGAACTCCAGGACCCGCGCGGGCACCACGCGCAGCGATTGCAGCCATTGCTCGAAGCGTCGCCGGTAGGCGCAGCCGTTGCCGCGGAACACCAGCAACGTGCTGCCGGCCATGCGCCGGGGATCGCGCATCGTCTCGCTGGCGGCGGCCACCAGCACCAGCTCCTCGTCGTACCAGGGCGTGCTGGCGAAACGCTCGCCGTCCACCTCGTCGCCGACGATGACGGCATCCAGCGCACCGGCCTGCAGCAACCCGAGCAGCTCGCGCGACGGCGCCGTCTGCAATTCCACCGAGACATCCGGATGGCGCCGGTGGAATTCGGCCAGCGGCCGCGGCAAACGGCTGGCCGCCACGCTCTCCATGGCGCCCAGGCGCAGGCGTCCGCACACGCTGTCGCGGCGCACCGCGGCGCGTGCCTCGTCGGCCAGTTCCAGCAGGCGATCGGTGTAGCCGACCAGCCGGTCGCCGGCCGCGGTCAGGCGCAGGCGCCGGCCCTCGCGCTCGAACAGTGGCACGCCCAGCGAGGCTTCCAGCTGGCGGATGCGTGCGGTGATGCTCGATTGCGCACGGTTCAGGCGCGCCGCCGCGTGGCTCATGCCGCCGGCTTCGACGACGGCTCGGAAGGTTTCCAGTTCGCGCAATTCCATGATCGGATATTTCGATGATTAACGTTCGAATTATTCGCTTTACCTGATGCATTGGCAAGCCTAGCATGCCCGGCATCCCGTGATCGGATATTCCCATGAACCGCGAATGGCGCGTCGCCCTCATCGGCATGACCACCCTGGCCCTGGCCCTCGGCATCGGCCGTTTCGTGCTGACCCCGCTGCTGCCGCTGATGCAGGCCGACGACGGCCTGGGCCTGGTCGCCGGTGGCTGGCTGGCGTCCACCAACATGCTCGGCTACCTGCTCGGTGCGCTGGTCTGCGCGTTGTGGTCGCTGCCGCCGCGCGCGAGCCTGCGTGCCGGTGCCGTGGCGGTGACCCTGGCCACGCTCGGCATGGGCCTGACCGCCCGCCTGGATGCGTGGCTGGTCTGGCGCTTCGTGGCCGGCGTGGCTTCGGCCGTGCTGGTGGTGCACGGCATCGCCTGGAGCATGGCCCGCCTGCGTGCCGCCGGGCGGCCGGTGCTGGAACACGTGATGTTCAGCGGCACCGGCGTCGGCATCGTGGCCAGCGGATTGCTGGTGGCCGGGTTGCGGCCCCTGGGCACATCCGCGGCCAGCCTGTGGACCGGTTTCGGCATCGTCACGGCCCTGCTGTTCGCCGGCATGTGGCGACGCCTCGGCGAAAGCGGTCCGGTCGCCGCCACGCCCGCATCGGCATGCGCCGCCTCGCCCTCCGGTCCGGCCTGGACGCTGGTGCTGATGTACGGCCTGCTGGGCTTCACCTACATGATTCCCGCCGCGTTCCTGCCCCTGATCGCCGAGCACCAGCTGCACCTGCCGGCACTGCGCGAATGGTTCTGGCCGCTGTACGGCCTGACCATGGCCGTGGTGACGCTGGCCCTGCGCTGGCTGCCGGCGCGCGTGGACAACCGCAGCGTGCTGGCCGCCTGCAGCGTCTCGATGATGGCCGGCATGGCCCTGTGCATCGTCGGCCACGACGTGGTCGCGCTGGTGCTGGCCACGGTGCTGGTCGGCAGCGCGACCATGCCGGTGGTGATGTACACCATGCGCGAAGCGCGCCTGCTGGCGCCGCGCAACCCGGTACGCCTGATCGCCGCGCTCACCACCACCTTCGGCGTCGGCCAGGCCGTCGGCCCCGTGACCGCGGCGTGGTTGGCGGCACATACGGGCGGTTTTACCCTGTCGCTGGTGGTCGGCATTGCCGCCGCCGCGCTGGCCATGGCCAGCATGCTGGTGCGCCGGCCGCGGCGGCGGACGGCCCGCACCACGGCGCCGGCGTGAACGAGCTGCCATCATGACCGTCTTGTGCAACCGTGGAGGTTCCATGGAAAACCCGGACTTGGGAGCAAGGTGCGCCGAGATCATGCGCACCTGCCTGTACGCAAACATCGCCACCTGCAAGGACGGTCAGCCGTGGAACAGCCCTGTCACGGCCATTCCCGATGCCGGGCTCGACCTGTACTGGTCGTCATGGGTCGAGGCGATCCACTCGCAAAACATCCTGGCCAACCCGAATGTCTTCGTCACTTTCTACGATTCCACGAGGGCCCGGGGCACCAACCACCTGCGCTGCGTCTACCTGCGTTGCGAGGCCGCGGCCGTCATCGACCGCGACGAGGCGCGCAAGGCGCACGAGCTGCTTTACCCGGATGAAGCGATTCATCTCGACGGATTCTTCGGCTCCGGCCTCAAGCGCTTCTACCGGGCCCGGCCGCGGCAGGCATGGCTGAATTGCCTGTCCGAGCGCGAGCTGCGACCGGACACGGTCAAGATGCGCGTGGAGGTGCCGCTGGACAGCATCCGGCTTGCCATGCAGGCGTCCGGAACCCGGAACGACCGCAGCATGGGTGCCGCACCGGCATGAACCTTCCGTCGCAGCCCGCGTCCGTCCCGTCCGGTTTAACTTCGGCGTCATCCCCGGGGTGCTAGGTTGACTGCCTCCGTGATCACGCGGGAGGCATTCATGATTGCCCGTATCTGACGCGGCATCACGCCGAAAGAACAGGCCGGCGCCTACCTCGAACACCTCGAAGCCACGGCACTGCCCGCCTTGCGCGGACAGCCGGGCCTGCGGGACGTGCTCGTCATGCAACGCATGCAGGGCGAGCACGGCGAATTCCAGTTGATCACCCTGTGGGACGACCTGGATGCCATGCGCGCCTGGACCGGCGGCGATCCGGAACACGCCGTGTACTTCGACGAAGACGACCGCTACCTGCTGGACATGGAGCCGCTGGTGCGCATCTACGATGTCGCCGACCACCAGCCCGCCGGCGGAAACTGAAACTGCTGGCGGTCGCGCTGGTCGAGGCCGAGACCATCTTCCAGCAAGCGCATGGCGGGCAGTGCCCGCCCTACTCTGCCCGTTGGTGTCGCCATTCGTGAGACGCGTTCCGGCTACAACATCCGCAACTGATCCCCCCGCTTGCCATGACCCTGCGCAGCCTGTTCGTCGACTTCAACAGCTATTTCGCCTCGGTGGAACAGCACGAGACGCCGGCCCTGCGCGGGCGACCGGTGGCGGTGGTGCCGGTCGAGGCCGAGACCACCTGCTGCATCGCCGCCAGCTACGAGGCCAAGGCCTTCGGCGTGGGGACCGGCACCATGGTGCGCGAGGCGCGGCGCCTGTGCCCGGACCTCGTGGTCTGCCTGGCGCGTCCCGAACGCTACGTGCGCTGGCATCACCGCCTGATGCAAGCCATCGACCGCGCCATCCCGCTCGGCCACGTGGGCTCGATCGACGAAGTGGCCTGCGAGCTGGTCGGCCGCCAGTGCCGGCGCGACGTCGCCGAGCGGGTGGCACGACAGGTCAAGGCGGAAATCGCCGCCGCCGCGCCCGGCGGCGCCATCCGCTGCTCGATCGGCATCGCGCCCAACGCGTGGCTGGCCAAGACCGCCTCGGACATGCAGAAGCCCGACGGCCTGACCGTGATCGAGCCGGCCGACCTGCCGCACGTGCTGCACCGGCTGGAACTGCGCGACCTGTGCGGCATCGGCCCGTCGATGCATCGGCGCCTGGAAGCCGACGGCATCCATACCGTGGCGCAACTCGCGGCGGCACCGAAACCTCTTTTGCGACACGCCTGGGGCAGCATCGAGGGCGAGCGCATGTGGGGCCTGTTGCGCGGCCAGTGGCTGCCACAGGCCGCGACCACGCGCGGCTCGATCGGCCATTCGCACGTGCTCGGCCCCGAACTGCGCAACCCCGCGGCGGCGCGTGCGGTGCTGGTCAAATTGCTGGCCAAGGCCGCCATGCGCCTGCGCCGCGAACGGATGCTGGCCGGCGCGCTGGCCGTGCGCATCCGCTACCTCGGCCACGACGAACGCTGGAAAGACGGCATCGCCTTCGACCCCACCGACGACAGCCGCGTCCTGTTGCACCTGCTGGCGCGCATGCTGGACGGCGCACGCGGGCGCGGCCTGCCCGGGCCGGCGCACGCCAGGCCGCTGTCGGTCAGCATCACCCTGCACCGCCTGGTCGAACGCGCGCAAAGCAGCGGCTCGCTGTTCGCGCCGGCCGAGGGCAGCCGCGGGCTGGACACGGTGATCGACCGCATCAACGCCCGGTTCGGCCACGACAAGATCCATTTCGGCAGCATGCAGGCGGCGCTCGACCACGACGCCGCGCCGATGCGCATTCCCTTCAGCCGCATCCCCGACATCGCCAGCGAAGGCGACGCCGAGCACGATGCCTTGTGGCTGCAATCGCTGAACCGCGCCAGGGTGCTGGCCGAAAGCACGCACCGGTGGCAGCACGATCCGCACGACTGAGCCCGCCGGGAAAGAACCGGCACGGCACCTGTCGGCCCGGTAATATCGGAGGCAACCAGGAGCCTTCGCCATGACCGATCCGGACACCCCGCCGCCTTCCGCCGCCGACGCGGACCAGTTGCCGCGGCACACCACGCCCACGTGGGAGGTGGAGATGCTGATTTCCGGTGCCGCGGTGTTCGCCATGCTGCAATTCCCGGGCTGGCTCAACGCGCACCTGCTGCCGCTGAAACCCCGTTTCACCAGCGACATCGGCGCAGCGTTGCACGTGTTCTACATATACCTCACCGGTACCGTGATCATCCTGGCCATCACGTTCATCGTGCACCTGATCCTGCGCGCGCGCTGGATCGCGCTGGTCGGCATGCACTCGGTCTTTCCCGACGGCGTGCGCTGGGACCGGCTGCGCATCGGCCCGGTGGAACGCGAGGTCTCGCGGCAGAAAGACCGCGGCGCCGCCGCCAGCATCGAACGTGCCGACAACCTTGCCACCACGGTGTTCGCTTTCGGCACCATGCTCGCGATCCTCATGCTGGTGCTGAGCCTGGTCGCATTCATCTCCCTCGGCATCGCCGTCGCCGTCACCCTGGCCAGCGGCGTCCGGATCCATACGCAAATCCTGCTCACGGCAATTCTCGTGCTGTTTTTCGTTCCGGCGCTGGTGGCCATGACGCTGGACAGGAAGCTCGCCCACCGCATGCGCAAGGACGGCATCGTGCGGCGCCTGATCCACGCCATCCTGGCGGCTTACACCCGCGTCGGCATGGTGCAGGGATACACCACGAGGCGGTTGCTGGAAAGCCATGTCGGATCGCATCGCTTCCAGCTCCTGAACGTCGCCGCGGTGTTGCCGGTGTTCATCTTTGCGATCGTGATTTCCGCCACGTGGAACACCCCGTTCCGGTTCGGCAGCTACACCCTGTTTCCGCATTTCGCCGACCAGCCCTCCCGCGCGGTCGAGTCGATGCATTACGACGACCAGCGCGATCCATTGCGCGACCCGGCCGTGGCCTACATCCAGGGCGAGGTGATCACCGGCCCGTACCTGAAACTGGTCGTGCCCTACCTGCCGTCACGCGACGACGCGGCCCTGCGCAACCACTGTCCCGCCGCGCGGGCGGCGCGCGACGACGCCGCACGCGCCGGCGCCAGGCTCGACTGCCTGGCCGCGCTGCACCGGGTGTCGCTGGACGGCAAGCCCCTGCCTGCGCTGCGCTACGACATCGCCAGCGACCCGCACACCGACCGGCCGGCCTTGCAGGCCATGATCGACGTGCGTGCGCTGCCCCCGGGCCGGCACGATCTGCGCGTGGCGCGCACCCCGCCGCCGGGCCGGCCCCGTCACCGCCACGACGGCAAGGCCTGGACCATTGCGTTCTGGCGCTGAGAAAACCCCGGCCGAACCCGGCACGCGCAGGTTCGGCCTCCCGCGGCGGGCACTGTCCGCCCTGCTCTTTCTTCGCCACGTTTTCCCGCGCTGCGCGTAGGGCGGGCACTGCCCGCCGGATGATCCGCACACGCACGAACTCCCATGGTGGCCGGCATCCGCCGCGCGCGTCAGCTCTTCCGCGGCTGCGTACAATGGAGGAACTCGTTTCCCCCGCCGTTCCACCATGCCCCTGCAGCGCAAGATCATCCACGTCGACATGGACGCGTTCTACGCGTCGGTGGAGCAGCGCGACGACCCGGCCCTGCGCGGCCGGCCGGTGGTGGTGGCCTGGCGCGGCGCGCGCTCGGTGGTGTGCGCGGCCAGCTACGAGGCGCGCAGGTTCGGCGTGCATTCGGCGATGCCGGCCGTGCGCGCCGAGCGCCTGTGCCCCGAGGCCGCGTTCGTGCCGCCGGATTTCGCCCGCTACAAGGCCGTGTCGCGGCAGATCCACGCCGTGTTTGCCGAGCACACCGAGCTGGTCGAGCCGCTGTCGCTGGACGAGGCCTATCTGGACGTGACCGAGGCGGCACGCGGCCATTCGGCGACCGCCATCGCCAGGGCCATCCGCGCGCGCATCCGCGAGACCACGCAACTGACCGCCTCGGCCGGCGTGGCGCCCAACAAGTTCCTGGCCAAGATCGCCTCGGACTGGAACAAGCCCGACGGCCTGTGCGTGATTCGTCCGCACCAGGTGGAAGCCTTCCTGGCGCCGCTGGAGGTCAAGCGCATTCCCGGCGTGGGCAAGGTGATGCAGCGCAAACTGGCCACGCTCGGCATCGGCACGGTCGGCGACTTGCGCGAACACCCGCGCGAGGAACTGGAACAACGCTTCGGCCGCTGGGGCGTGCGCCTGTACCAGCTCGCGCGGGGCATCGACGAGCGCGCGGTGGAGCCGCACCGCGAGACCCTGCAGGTGTCGTCGGAAGACACCTTCGAGCACGACCTCACGCTGGACGAGCTGGAACCGCACATCCGCCGCCTGGCCGAAAAGACCTGGGCCCACCACCAGCGCCAGCACCGGCGCGTGGCGCTCACGGTGACGCTGAAACTCAAGACCGCCGACTTCCACACCCTGACCCGCAGCCTGACCCTGGCCACCGGCCCGGCCAGTGCCGGCGAGCTGGCCGACATCGCCTGCGCCCTGCGCCAGCGCGTCGACCGGCCGCAGGCCACGCGCTACCGCCTGGTCGGCGTGGGCCTGTCCGGCTTCGTCGACGCCGACGAATACGCGGCGCAGGCCGAACTGTTTCCTTTCCAGCCATCCTGACCCCGACACCCGTCCCAGATAGGCAGGGCGGGCACTGCCCGCCGGAAATGTCCCGCAGGAACGATGGCGGGCAATGCCCGCCCTACCCGTGGTTGACCGGTTGCAGGAGCCAGCCCTGCTGGCTCCTGCAATCAGCGGCATGGGCATGGATATGGCAGGGTTGAAAAAATGCCCCGCCCATCGGAAGTGACGGGCGGGGCATCGGACTTGGAATATTCCCCGCCGTCAGGCGGCGACGGAGTTCGGCAGGTCCGTTTTCAGCGCGTTCCAGGCCGGCGGTTCCGGCCAGTCCGGATCGGCATCGCCGTTGAGCGCGGCCTGCAGGTCGCGGCGGTCGAGGCGCGGCGCGAACTGCTCCACCAGGTCCAGGACGTAGCTGCGCAGGATGCGATCGCGGCGCAACACCAGCCAGGTCGTGCAGTTGGGCAGCAGGTGGCTGGCATCGAGCACCACCAGGTCGCGGCTGTCCTCGTCGCGCATGGCCATTTCGGCCAGGATGCCGACGCCGAGGCCGGCGCGCACGTAGGTCTTGATCAGGTCGGCGTCGCTGGAGGTGCAGGCAAAGCGCGGCTGCAGGCCGGCATTGAGGAAGGCCTGCCTGAGCGACGACTCCGGACGCAGCGAGGAGTCGTAGCTGACCAGCGGCTGCCCGGCCAGGTCGCCCAGGCGCAGGCGCCGGTTGAGCGCGGCCAGCGGGTGCTTGCGCGGCACCACCACGGTGCGCCGCCAGTGGTACAGCGGCACGGCCAGCCCGCCCAGCGGCACGCGCCCGCTGCTGCTGATGATGGCCAGGTCCGCCTGCCCGTTGGCGAACAGGCTCTGTACCTGGGCATCGCCGTGCGGACGCAGGTGCAGGCTGACCAGCGGGTGCCGCTGCCGGAACGTGGCAATGGCCGCGGGCAGCACGAAGCGTGCCTGGGTATGGGTGGTCAGGAGCGTGAGTTCACCGTGCACGTCGCCGCGCAGGTTGGCGGCAAGCGAACGGATGGAACGCGACTGTTCGAGAATGGCGCGGGCGCGGGCGACGACCTGCTGCCCGGCGGGCGTGATCGAGCTGAGGCTCTTGCCCTTGCGCGCGAAAAGCTGGAAACCGAGCTCGCCTTCCAGTTGCTTGAGCTGCTTGCTGACGCCGGGTTGCGTGGCGTGGATGCGCTCGGCGGCGAGGGTGATGTTGAGGCCGGAATCGGCGATGGCAACGATGTAGCGCAGTTGTGTCAGAGTCATGATGTCCGTTCCCCGGGTGGCTGTTGGCTGTGGTGGTTCGAGCTCGCGCAGAGGTGCCAGCGATAGGTGGACATGAGATTGAATACGTTGGTGGTAATGCATTTCATGGTGGTTCTCCTCGTCGAAAACCGGCGACATGCCGGTTATGCAACTCGAACATAACAGCATTCACGGGGACGGTCTAGCACTTCTTTTGGCCATATAGCCGTCCAAATACGAACTTTTCCGATACCTCTGCCGGCATGTGGCAAAGGCATATGGGAAAAGCCACGCATCATTTCACGCGGCGGCGGCGGGGACCTAGAGTGGCCGCACTCCGCCGTCTCCCGGCGGCAAGCCCCTTTCCAACTGCCCGACACCGCTCCCATGCCGCTGTATCCGCTGTTCGCCAACCTGGAAAACCTCGCCGTGCTGGTGACGGGCGGCGGTGCCGTGGCGGCGCGCAAGGTGGCCGGGCTGCTCGAGGCCGGCGCCCGGGTGACCGTGGCCGCGCCGCGGCTGACCGCGTCGTTGCAGCGGCTCGCGCGGCAACGGCGCATTCGCCACGTCAGCGGGAACTTCCGGCCGGCGTGGCTGGACGACGCCTGGCTGGTCATCGCCGCCACCGGCGACCGCGCCTTCAACACGCAGGTCGCGCGCCACGCCGAGGCCCGGCGCATCTTCGTCAACGTGGTGGACGACGCCGAGCTCTCGCGCTGCCACGTCCCGGCCCGCCTGGCGCGCGGCCCGTTGACCGTGGCGGTATCGTCCGGCGGCGCGGCCCCCGCTCTGGCCCGGCGCCTGCGCGCCGAGCTGGACACCCTGCTGGACGACTCGCTGGGCTGCCTGACGGAACTCGTGTCGCGGCATCGCGCGCGCATCCGCCAGGCCTTCCCCGACATCGACGCCCGCCGCCGCTTCTATGACGGCCTCGTGGACGGGCCGGTCGGCACCGCCCTGCGCCAGGCACGTCCCGGCCAGGCGGAAAAGCTGCTGCTGCAACAAATGGCCGCGCCGGCCGCGACCGCCCCCGGCAGCGTGGCGCTGGTCGGCGCCGGCCCCGGCGATCCCGACCTGCTGACCATCAAGGCACAGCGCGCCCTGCAACGTGCCGACGTCATCGTCCACGACCGCCTGGTCGGCCCGGCCATTCTCGAGCGGGCACGGCGCGACGCGATCCTGGTCGACGTCGGCAAGCGCACCGGCGGCGACCACGAAGCCACCCAGCAGCGCATCCACCGCCTGCTGCTGGAGCACGCCCGCGCCGGGCGCCGCGTGGTGCGGCTCAAGGGCGGCGACCCGCTGGTGTTCGGGCGCGGCGGCGAGGAACTGCAATTCCTGCACGCGCACGGCATCGCCTGCGAGGTGGTGCCCGGCATCACCGCCGCCATTGCCTGTGCCGCGCATGCCGGCGTGCCGCTGACCCACCGCGGCCTTGCCTCGTCGCTGCACATCACCACCACGCATCGCGCGCAATCACTCGCCCCGCGCGACTGGCAGAACCTGGCCCGCGAACGGCAGACGCTGGCCGTCTACATGGCCGTGTCGCAACTGGACGAACTGCCGCGCCGGCTCATCGCCCACGGGCGGGCACCCGGCACGCCGTTCGCGCTGGTGGAAAACGGCACCCGCGCCGGACAGCGCACGCTCACCGGCCGGCTCGACCAGCTGACGCGGCTGGCCCGGCAACATCGCATCCGCGCGCCGGCACTGCTGATCGTGGGCGAAACGGCCGCCCTGGCCCGCGACCTGGCCTGGTTCGGCCGATGTATCCACGCCGGCGCCGCCCTTGCGCCCGCCGCCTGATCCACCCGACTTTTTCCCGTCCCGCACAAACCACGAGGATTTTCACCATGAGCCTGCAACTCGGACAAACCGCCCCGAACTTCACCCTGGATTCGACCCGGGGCCAGATCACCTTCCACGACTTCGCCCCCGGCAAGTGGAAGGTGCTGTTCTCCCATCCCAAGGACTTCACCCCGATCTGCACCACCGAATTCGCCCAGTTCGCCCGCCGCAGCGCCGAATTCGAACAGCGCAACGCGCAGCTGGTCGGCCTGTCCGTGGACTCGGTCGACGACCACCACGGCTGGGCCAGGGACATCGCCAGCGTCGGCAAGACCGAGGTCGGCTTCCCGATCCTGGCCGACCCGGATCTCGAAGTGGCCAAACAGTACGGCATGTTCCACCCCGAGGCCGACGCCCTGGTCACCGTGCGTTCGGTGTTCCTGATCGACCCGAACAACAAGGTGCGCATCATCCTCACCTACCCGCCGTCGATCGGCCGCAACGTGGACGAGATCCTGCGCGCGCTGGACGCCCTGCAGCAGTCCGACAGGCAGGGCGTGGCCACCCCGGTCGACTGGCTGCCCGGCGACGACGTGGTGGTGCCGCCCTCGGTCTCCGACGCGGATGCCGAGCAGAAGTACCCGGGCCAGGTCCGCAAGGTGACCGACTACCTGCGCTTCGTGCCGCCGGCCGCCTGAGTTTCCACGTCCAGAAACCCCGCGCAGGGCGGGCACTGCCCGCCATGGATGGCGCATGCATACGCAGGCCTCGATTGGCGGGCACTGCCCGCCCTGCGTGTGTGCCTCGAAGCAGGCAGCGGCTCCGTTTTTTGTGACATGATCAGGATACCCGCAAGGTTTCCGCCATGAGCATCCGCACCGACTTCGCCGACGCCGTCGGCCACACGCCCCTGATCCGCCTGCGCCGCGCCAGCGAGGCCACCGGCTGCGAGATCCTGGGCAAGGCCGAATTCATGAACCCGGGCGGCTCGATCAAGGATCGCACCGCGCTGGGCCTGCTCGACGATGCGCAAAAGCGCGGCCTGGTCCGCGAGGGCACCACGCTGATCGAGGGCACTGCCGGCAACACCGGCATCGGCCTGGCCCTGCTCGGCGCCAGCCGCGGCTACCGCACCATCATCGTGATGCCCGAGACGCAGAGTGCGGAAAAGATCGACGCCCTGCGCCTGACCGGCGCCGAAGTGCGCCTGGTGCCGGCGGCCAAGTTCGCCGACCCCGACCATTACGTGCACCGGGCCGAGCGCCTGCGCGACGCCATGAACGAAAAGGCCGAGGGCAGCGCCTGGTTCGCCAACCAGTTCGACAACACCGCCAACCGCGACCTGCACGAAAACGTCACCGGCCCGGAAATCCGGGACGACCTGGACGGCGCCGTCGACGGCTTCGTGTGCTCGGCCGGCACCGGCGGCAGCCTGGCCGGCATCGCGCGCGCGCTGAAGAAACACAACCCGAACATCGCCACCGCCCTGGCCGACCCGGCCGGCTCGGCGCTGGCCCACTTCATCAACCACGGCGAGCTCAAGGCCGAGGGCAACTCCATCAGCGAGGGCATCGGCTCCAGCCGCATCACCGCCAACTTCAAGGACGCGCCGATCGACCATGCCTGGTCGATTCCGGATACCGAATCGGTGCCGCTGCTGCACGACCTGCTGATCCACGAAGGCCTCAACGTCGGCGGCTCCAGCGGCGTCAACATCGCCGGCGCGATCCGCCTGGCGCGCGAACTCGGCCCCGGCCACACCATCGTCACCCTGCTCGCCGACGCCGGCACCCGCTACCGGCGCAAGCTGTTCAACCCGGCTTTCCTGCGCGAGAAAGGCCTCCCCGTGCCCGCGTGGCTGGACCGGGCGTTCCCGTCCCCCTGACCCGCCGCCGGCCGGAGCACCCGGCAAGACCCTTCAACAAGGATACCGGGCCACCCGCGCCGACATGCGTGCATGCCGACGCGGCGGCCCGGTGCGGTGCGCCATCAGCCCGGCGCGGGTCGCGTGCGCTTATTCGTCCGTCTTGATGTCGATCCGGCGCGGCGTGGTTTCCGGCCGCTTGGGAATCGCGATCTCGAGCACGCCGTGCCGGCCGGTGGCGCTGATGCCGTCCGGATCGGCGCTGTCGGGCAGCGCGAAGCGCCGGTAGAACACGCCATGCGAACGCTCCACGCGCGTGTACTTGCCATTGTCGCTGGTGCTCTCGGACTTGCGCTCGCCGCGGATGGAAAGGACGCCGTTGTCCATGTGCACGTCGATGTCCTTCGGATCGACGCCGGGAATGTCGGCCTCGATCACGAAGCGCCTGTCTTCCTCGCGGATGTCCACGTGCGGCGCCCACTGGCTGGTGACCACGTCGGAACGGTCGCCCGTGTCCTCGTCGTCGAAGAAACGGTCCAGCATCTGCCGGAACTCCTGCAACGGATACTGCGAACCCCGCGGGCGGTGATAACGGATCATGTTCATGGCATTTCTCCTGTCTGGGTCTGTGGCTGCCCGATGCAGCCCTCTTGATGCCCAAAATAGGGCCGGCCGACCGGCTTTCAAGGCCGTCCGCAAACGGAACAAAACCCATGTTTGTCAACCGGTTGGCCATGATTTCCCGATGCACGACGGCAACAACGACCGAAGTGGCCGGACGCCCGTAAAACCGCGCCGGAACATCCGGCCCCGCGGCGGCACCCCGTGCTTCCCGCGCTCCGATGCCATCGCGCCCGTTGCCGCCCGCGGCGCCACGGGGGAAGCGGGTAAACTGGCCGCATGAGCGACCCGCAACTCACCCTCACCCGCCCCGACGACTGGCACCTGCACCTGCGCGACGGCGCGCTGATGGCCGCCGTGCTGCCGGACACCGCGCGCCGCTTCGCCCGCGCCATCGTCATGCCCAACCTGAAACCGCCGATCGCCACGGTCGCGCTGGCGCGTGCCTACCGCGAGCGCATCCTCGCCGCATTGCCCGAAGGCTCGGATTTCCAGCCGCTGATGACGCTGTACCTGACCGGGGCCACCACGCCGGATGACATCGCCGAGGCTGCCGCCAGCAACTTCGTGCATGCGGTCAAGTACTACCCGGCCGGTGCGACCACCAACTCCAGCAATGGCGTCACCGACATCCGCAAGGTGTACCCGGTGCTCGAAGCCATGCAGAAGCACGGCCTGCCGCTGCTGATGCACGGCGAGGTCACCGACCCGGCCGTGGACGTGTTCGACCGCGA
>CAZBZD010000011.1:0-23049 GCA_964496295.1 uncultured Rhodanobacteraceae bacterium
CGACGGTTTCGACGTGATGGTCTACACCAGCGACGATCCGATCCTGGCCCGGCGCCTGGAAGCGATCGGCTGCGTCGCGGTGATGCCGCTGGCCGCGCCGATCGGTTCGGGCCTGGGCATCCAGAACAAGTACAACCTGCTGGAAATCGTCGAGAACGCCAAGGTGCCGATCATCGTCGACGCCGGCGTGGGCACGGCCTCGGACGCGGCCGTGGCCATGGAGCTGGGCTGCGACGGCGTGCTGATGAACAGCGCCATTGCGCATGCCGGGGATCCGGTGTTGATGGCGCATGCCATGAAGCTGGCGATCCGGTCCGGTCGCGCCGCCTTCCGCGCCGGGCGCATGCCGCGCAAGCGCTACGCCTCGGCCTCCAGCCCCATCGACGGCACCATCGGTTGAACATCATGCCGGCCGGGGAAGCGCCAGGGCACGAGGGGTCGAGGCCGCACCGCCCGGTGCGCAGCTTCGTGCTGCGCGAGGGCCGCATCACCCCGGCGCAGCAGCGCGCCTTCGACGAGCACTGGGAACGTTACGGACTGGACTGGCAGGGCCGGCCGCGTGACCTGGATGCCGCGTTCGGTCGCCGCGCGCCGCGCGTCATGGAAATCGGTTTCGGCAACGGCGAGGCGCTGGCCTCGGCCGCCGCGCGCGACCCGGCGCGCGACTATCTCGGCGTGGAAGTGCACCGCCCCGGCGTGGGCCGGCTGATGAACGCGCTGGCCACCGGCGGCATCGACAACGTGCGCATCTGCCGGCACGACGCGGTGGAGGTGCTGCGCGAGGAGATCGCTCCGGGCGCGCTGGCCGAGCTGCGCATCTGGTTCCCCGATCCCTGGCCGAAAAAGCGCCACCACAAGCGCCGCCTGGTCCAGCCCGCGTTCGTCGAACTGGCCGCCGCGCGCGTGGCCAGGGGCGGCCTGCTGCACCTGGCCACCGACTGGGAGCCCTACGCCGAGCACATGCACGAGGTCATGCAGCAGGCCGCCGGCTGGCGCAACCGCTCGGCCACGGGGGACTTCGTCGAGTGCCCGCCGTGGCGCATCCGGACCCATTTCGAGCAACGCGGCCGCAAACTCGGCCACGGGGTGTGGGATCTTCTGTACGAACGCATTTGACTCGCCGCGCGTGGCGGGCAAGCATTTGCTCATGCCCTCGCCATAAACCAGGACGACGCCCTCGATGGATACTGCCGCCGCCGGTCTGACCCTGAGCCCCGACATGATGTTGGTGCTCGGTCTGGTCGGCTTCACCATGTTCATGCTGGTGATGGAGTGGATCCGTGCCGACATGGTGGCGCTGCTGGTGGTGGTGGTGATCGGGCTGACCGGCCTGATCCCGCCCGAGCGCGTGTTCGAGGGTTTCGCCGGCAACGCGGTGATCGCCATCATCGCGATCATGATCATGGGCGAGGGCCTGGACCGCGCCGGCGTGCTCACGGTCACCGCCCATTTCGTGCTGCGCGTGGCGCGCGGCATGGAGTCGCGCCTGGGCCTGGTGGTCAACTCGGTGGCGAGCCTGTTCAGCGCGGTCGTTCCCAGCCAGGCGCTGGCCGCGCTGATGATCCCGGTGTCCGGCCGCCTGTCCTCGCGTACCGGTGTGCCGCTGTCGCGGCTGCTGCTGCCGATGACGTTCTGCATCCTCACCGGCACCAACACCACGCTGATCGGCAACTCGCCGTTGATCCTGCTCAACGACCTGGTGGAAAGCGCCAACCGCAACCTGCCGCCGGGCGCGCACACGATTTCCGAGTTCGGCCTGTTCAGCGTGACCCCGGTGGGCGTGGCGCTGGCGGTGCTGGGCATCGGGTTCTTCTTCTTTTTCACGCGCAAGCTGCTGCCCGCGCGCGACGGCGAACGGCAGAAGGTCACGCCGGGACGCACCGAGAGCTATTTCGCCGACACCTACGGCATCACCGGCAATCCCGCCGAGCTGACGGTGACGGCGGAGAGCCCCCTGGTCGGCATGAGCGTGTCCGAGGCCGAGCAGTTGCACGACGCGCCGCTGATCCTGGCCATGAAGAACGGCAACGAGTCGCGCATGGCGCCGCCGGCCGACCAGATGATCTGGGTCGGCAGCATCCTCGGCGTGCTGGGCACGCGCGAGCAGGTGGCCGAGTTCGCCAACAACCAGTTGTGCAAGCTGTCGCCGCGCATGCGCCAGTTGTCCGACCTGTTCAACCCCACCCGCGCCGGCATTTCCGAGGCGGTGATCCCGCCCGGCTCGCGCTTCATCAAGCACACCATCGGCGAACTGCACCTGCGCAAGCGCTACGGCATTTCGCCGCTGGCCATCAACCGCGGCGACAAGGTGTTCCGCGAGGACCTGCGCGACGTCAGCGTGCGCGCCGGCGACACCCTGGTGCTGCACAGCCACTGGCGCCAGCTCGCCATGGCCCAGGAAGACCGCGACATGGTGGTGGTCACCGACGTGCCCAAGGACGAGCAGCGCCCGGGCAAGCTGTGGATCGCGGTCGGCATCTTCCTGGGGGCGATGGCGTTGTCGCTGTTCACGCAACTGGACCTGTCGGTATCGATGATGAGCGGCGCCATCGCGATGCTGCTGAGCGGCGTGCTCAACATGGACGAGGCCTACCACGGCATCAACTGGAAGACCATTTTCCTCACCGCCTGCCTGCTGCCCCTGGGCTGGTCGATGAACGCCACCGGCGCCGCCGCCTGGCTGGCGCAGGAACTGCTGGTGTTTTCGCACGGCTCGCCGCAATGGCTGCTGCAACTGGTGCTGGCCGTGCTGACGCTGCTGTTCTCGCAGGTCATGTCGAACGTGGGCGCCACCGTGATGATGGTGCCGATCGCCATCTCCGTGGCCGTGGCCACCGGCGGCAACCCCGCCGCCTACGCGCTGATCGTGGCGGTGTCCTCGTCCAACACGTTCCTGCTGAGTTCCGGCCACCCGGCGCTGATGATGGTGGCCGGTCCCGGCGGCTATCGCAGCAAGGACTTCCTGCGCGTGGGCATCCCGCTGACCCTGCTGGTGCTGGCGGTCACGCTGGTCACCATCAACGCCATGTACGGCTGGTAAGCTGGAAAGCCCCGGCAGGCGCCCGCCTGCCTCCACCGTGCGCCCTGTCTTGCGGACAGGCAGGACAAGTGGCGCCTGCGCCGGATCCAATCAGAGCTTCCCCATGGAATTCGACCTGATCGACATCATCCGCGCGCGCACCGCGGCCGCGCGCGCCGACGTGGCCTGCGGCATCGGCGACGATGCCGCGCTGCTGGTGCCGCCGGACGGGCACGAGCTGGCCGTGGCCATCGATACCCTGGTCGAGGGAGTACATTTTTCCGCCGGCACGGCGCCGGCCGACATCGGCTGGAAGGCGCTGGCCGTGAACCTGTCGGACCTGGCCGCGATGGGTGCGACGCCCGCCTGGGCCGTGCTGTCGCTGACCCTGCCGCGGGCCGAACGCGGCTTCGTGGAGGGGCTGGCGGACGGTTTCGCGCAACTGGCGCGGCGTCACCACCTGGCGCTGGTCGGCGGCGATACCACGCAGGGGCCGCTCAGCGTGAGCGTGGCCGTGCACGGTTTCGTGCCGGCCGGACAAGGTTTGTTGCGCAGCGCGGCACGGGTCGGCGACCGGCTTTTCGTCACCGGCACCCTCGGCGATGCCGCCGCCGCGTTGCAGCATCCGGACCGCGAGGGTGCCGACGCGCGCGCCCTGCATGCGCGCCTGGACCGGCCCGAACCGCGCGTGGCCGCGGGCCAGGCCCTGCGCGGCCTGGCCCGTGCCGCGATCGACATTTCCGACGGCCTGCTGGCCGATCTTGCCCACGTCTGCAAGGCCAGCGGCGTCGGCGCCGAGGTCCGCGCGGCGGACCTGCCGTTGTCGCCCGCGCTGTCGTCCCTGTTCGATGCGCCCGCGGCGCGCGAGCTCGCGCTGGCGGGCGGCGACGACTACGAACTGTGTTTCAGCGCGCCGACGGCCCGGTCCGGCGAAGTCGTGGCCACGCTGGCGCGGCTCGGGTGCGGCGTCACCTGCATCGGCCACGTGACCGATGGCGACGGCGTGCGCGTTCTCGACGTGCAGGGCAATCCGCTGGCGACGGCCCGCCGCGGCTGGGAGCATTTCGACGCATGAACAAGATCACCCTCGACCCGGCCCGGCGCCGGGCACTGATGACGCATCCGGCCGGCTGGATCGCCGCCGGTTTCGGTTCCGGCCTGGTGCCGCGCGCGCAGGGCACGGCCGGGTCGCTGGCAGCGCTGCTGCCGTGGTGGTTCCTGTGGCGCGACCTGTCGTTGCCGGCTTGCGGCCTGATGCTGGTTCTCGCCTTCACCCTCGGCGTGTGGGCGTGCGGCGAAAGCAGCCGCCGCATCGGCATTGCCGACCACCGCGCGCTGGTCTGGGACGAGTTCGTCGGGCAGTGGATCGCCCTGCTGCCGGCGCTGGCCGGGCCGTGGTGGATGATGGCCATCGGCTTCGTGCTGTTCCGCCTGTTCGACGTGGCCAAGCCGTGGCCGATCGGGTGGCTGGATGCACGCGTCAAGGGTGGCGCGGGCGTCATGCTGGATGACGTGGTCGCCGGGATTTTTGCGGCCGTCGTGTTGGCGGGAGTCCGGTTTTTTCTGGCCTAGAGGATGTTTTTGCGGCCGTTCGGCGACAAGACAAGGCCTCCTCAAGCTGCCGGCGCGCCGCTCAAGGCAATCCAGACAGCCAGTGCGGCAAACAGCAACGCAGCCGCGATGCGCGTGGCCTTGAGCGGCAGCTTGTGCGCGAAGCGCGCGCCCAGCCACACCACCGGCACGTTGGCCAGCAGCATGCCGGCGGTGGTGCCGGCCACGACCTGCCACAGCGGGTGGTAGTGCGCGGCCAGCACCACCGTCGCGATCTGCGTCTTGTCGCCCATCTCGGCCAGGAAGAAGGCGATGATGGTGGCCAGGATCACGCCGTGGTGACTGCCTTTTTCCGCTTCGTCGGCATCCACCTTGTCCGGTACCAGCGTCCACAGAGCCATCGCGCCCAGCGATGCGACCACGACCCGGTGCAGCACCGTCGGCGTCAGCCAGCTGGCGACGAGTTCGCCGACGAAGCCGGCCAGGGCGTGGTTGACGATGGTGGCCAGGAAAATGCCGATGCAGATCGGCAGGGGCTTGCGGAAACGCGCGGCCAGGATCAGCGACAGCAGTTGCGTCTTGTCGCCGATTTCGGCCAGGGCCACCACGCCGGTGGCGATCAGGAAAGTCTGCACGGATACTCCATGGGGGTCGGAGGCAAGATGCAAGTCCACGCACAGCGTCCGACCCGGGCGATGCGCATGAACCAGCGGTCTTGCCATGCGCCACCTTGCGGCGTCGCTTCGCGTGCCATGGCTTTTGGCCAAGCGTGTTGACACGCGCCCCGCGCATCGCGCGGCCGGCTACTCCCCGTTGGAGTGGGCAAATCCTAGCGTAGCGGGCGCCGCCAGGCAATCATGCGTGGCCGGTAGGTCGGGCATTGCCCGACAACGAACCGTCAAGTGATTCCGGATATTGTTCGGCGGGCAGTGCCCGCCCTACGCTCAATAGAGGACGCGGGTGCGCAGGGTGCCGGGGATGTCGGCCATTTTTTCCTTCAACGCTTCGGCCTGTTCGACGGATGCGGCCACGTCGATGACCACGTAGCCCAATTGCTCGCTGGTGCGCAGGAACTGGCCGTCGATGTTGACCTGCTCCCGCGAGAACAGCTCGTTGATGCGACTCATCACGCCCGGTTCGTTGCGATGGATGTGCAGCAGGCGCTGGCTGCCATCGTGGCTCGGCAGGGACACTTCGGGGAAGTTGACCGCCGACAGGGTCGAGCCGTTGTCGCTGTACTTGATCAGCTTGGAAGACACTTCCATGCCGATGTTGGTCTGTGCCTCCTGGGTGCTGCCGCCGATGTGCGGGGTGAGGATGACGTTGTCCAGGCGCGTCAGCGGCGATTCCAGCGGGTCGTTGTTGCTCTTGGGTTCGACCGGATAGACGTCCACGGCGGCGCCGGCAAGGTGCCCGCTTTCCAGGGCCCCAGCCAGCGCGTCGATGTCCACCACCGTGCCGCGCGAGGCGTTGATCAGCACCGAACCCTTGCGCATCCTGCCGATCTGCCCGGCGCGGATCATGTTGGGCGTGGTGGGCGTCAGCGGCACGTGCAGGGTGACGATGTCCGAGCGTTCCAGCAGGTCGTCGAGGCTGGTCGCCGGCCGGGCGTTGCCCAGGGCCAGCTTGGCCTCGATGTCGTGGTAGATCACGTGCATGCCGAGCGCCTCGGCCAGCACGCCGACCTGGGTGCCGATGTGGCCGTAGCCGACGATGCCCAGCGTCTTGCCGCGCACCTCGTGGCTGCCCTCGGCCGACTTGTTCCATTCCCTGCGATGGCAGGCGAGATTGCGCTCGGGAATGCGGCGCATCAGCAGGATGGCCTGGGCCAGCACCAGTTCGGCCACGCTGCGGGTGTTGGAATAGGGCGCGTTGAAGACCGGGATGGCGGCATCGCGCGCGACGTCCAGATCCACCTGGTTGGTGCCGATGCAGAAGCAGCCGATGGCCATCAGTCGCCGTGCGGCGCCGAGCACTTCGGCATCCAGGTGCGTGCGCGAGCGCAGGCCGATGATGTGCGCCTCGCCGATGCGCTCGATCAGCTCGTCGCGCGGCAACGCCTTCCTGTGATATTCCACGTTGCTGTAGCCGGCGGCGTGGAACTGCTCCACGGCGGTCTGGCTGACGCCTTCCAGCAGCAGGACGCGGATGTCTTTCCTGGGAAACGAGGTTTTCATGCGGTACCCGTGTGGCGGCGCGTCAGGGACACGACTATGCCAGAGCCGCACCCCGGCCGGAAATGCAGGCATGGCATGAAACCATGCGCGCTCCTGCGGCTACACTGGATGCTCGTCACGCCGTGGCCGATCCATGCCCGCCGAACACATCCACGAACTGGTGTCCCTGCTGTGCGCCGAACGCGTGCTGACGGATGCCGCCGACCTCGAACATTACGGACGCGACTGGACGCGCTGGTGGTCGCCCGCGCCGCTGGCCGTCGCCCTGCCGGAAACCGCCGCCGAGGTGCAGGCACTGGTGCGCTGGGCGATCAGACGCAAGGTGGCGATCGTGCCCTCGGGCGGGCGCACGGGATTGTCCGGCGGCGCGGTCGCGGCGCACGGCGAACTGGTGGTGTCGTTCGAGCGCATGCATCGCATCGGCGCGTTCGATCCGCTCGACCGCACGCTGACGGTGGAAGCCGGCGCAATCACCGAAACCGTGCAGCAGGCGGCACGCGAGCACGGCCTGTACTACCCGGTCGATTTCGGCAGCCGCGGCTCCAGCCAGATCGGCGGCAACGTCGCCACCAATGCCGGCGGCATCAAGGTGATCCGCTACGGCATGACGCGCGAGTGGGTGGCGGGGCTCAAGGTGGTCGACGGCCGCGGCGAACTGCTGGATCTCAATCGCGGCCTGGTCAAGAACGCCACCGGCTACGACCTGCGCCATCTCATGACCGGCTCCGAAGGCACCCTGGGCCTGGTGGTCGAAGCCACGCTGCGCCTGACCGACGCGCCACGCAACCTGCAGGTGATGCTGCTGGCCGTGCCGACGATGGATGCCGTGATGCGACTGCTGGAACGGGCGCGCGCCAAGTTGCATTTGACCGCGTTCGAGTTCTTCACCGACAAGGCCATGGACCACGTGCTGGCCGGTGGCGGCCCATGTCCCTTCGAGGAGCGCGAGCCGTGCTACGTGCTGGTCGAGTACGAGGGCATCGAGAATCACGACGAGGCCGCCATGGCGGTGTTCGAGCAGGGCATGGAAAACGGCTGGCTGGGCGACGGCGCGATGGCGCAAAGCGAGGCCCAGGCGCAAGCCTTGTGGCACCTGCGCGAAGGCATCACCGAGTCGGTGGCCCGCTACACGCCGTACAAGAACGACGTATCCGTGCGCGTCTCGCGCGTGCCGGCCTTCCTGGCCGACATGGATGCCTTGTTCGCGCGTGAATATCCCGACATCGAAGTGGTCTGGTTCGGCCACGTCGGCGACGGCAATTTGCACATCAGCGTGCTCAAGCCGGAAGGCATGGACAAGGCCGCCTTCGAGCACGCCTGCGAACGTGTCACCGGCATGCTCTGCGACGTGCTGGAAAAACACGGCGGCAGCATTTCCGCCGAGCATGGCGTGGGGCTGTTGAAGAAGCCGTATCTCCCGCGCGTGCGCTCAACGGCGGAAATCGAATTGATGCGGCAGATGAAGCGAGTGTTCGATCCACACGGCCTCCTCAACCCCGGCAAGTTGTTTGAGTAGGGCGGGCACTGCCCGCCGTCACGCGCCCATCGGCGGGCAGTGCCCGCCCTGCGCGGATTGGTTATGCTGTGGGCCGATTTGTCGCCCAGGAACCACCATGCCGAACGACCGCCGCACGCTGTATCCGGAAATCGAGCCGTATGACACCGGCTTTCTGAAGGTGTCGGACGTGCACACGCTGTATTACGAGCAGTGCGGCAATCCCAAGGGCAAGCCGGTGGTGTTCCTGCACGGCGGGCCGGGCGGCGGCGTCAACGGCCATTGCCGGCGCTTCTTCGATCCCGACGCCTACCGCATCGTGCTGTTCGACCAGCGCGGTTGCGGGCGTTCGACGCCGTATGCGGAGCTGACCGACAACACCACCTGGCATTCGGTGGCCGACATCGAGCGGCTGCGCGGGCATCTCGGCATCGACAAGTGGCAGGTGTTCGGCGGATCGTGGGGGTCGACGCTGTCGCTGGCCTATGCCGAAACCCACCCCGACCGCGTCACCGAGCTGGTGCTGCGCGGCATCTTCATGCTGCGCCGGCGGGAGCTGGAATGGTTCTACCAGGGCGGCGCGGACATGATCTATCCGGACGCCTGGGAAACCTACGTCGCCGCCATTCCGGAAGCCGAGCGCGGCGACATGATGAGCGCCTACTACCGCCGCCTGACCAGCGACGACAAGGCCGTGCGCACGGCGGCGGCGCGTGCCTGGTCGGTGTGGGAGGGTTCCACCAGTTTCCTGTTCCAGGACCCGGAGCACATCGCCTCCAGCGGCGAGGACGAGTTCGCCGTCGCCTTCGCGCGCATCGAGTGCCACTACTTCGTGCACGGCGGTTTCTTCGAGCACGACGACCAGTTGCTGCGCAATGCCGGCCGCATCCGCCACATCCCGACCGTGATCGTGCAGGGCCGCTACGACGTGGTGTGCCCGCTGCGCAGCGCGTGGGACCTGCATCGGGCTTTCCCCGAGGCCGATCTGCGCATCGTTGCCGATGCCGGGCATTCGGCCTTCGAGCCGGGCAATCTGCATGAACTGATCGAGGCGACGGATCGTTTTCGCTGAAGGCCGGGAGCGAGGGAAGAGAAGTGGGGAGTGAGAGCCGTACCCCGCGACGCAGGGTCTCGATTCGTCGCGTGACAGCAGAGGATGAGCGGGAATTTCTGGCCGGGGTGCGTGCGAGCCGTGCGTTGCATCGCCCCTGGGTATACCCGCCCGATACGCCGGAAAAATTCCGCGATTACCTCGAGCGCATGGCGGCACCGGACCATCGCGGTTTCCTGGTTTGCCGCGTGGACGATGGCCGCATCGTGGGCGCGATCCACATCACGAGCATCGTGTATCGGGCCTTGCGCGGCGGCAATCTCGGGTATTACGCGTTTGCCGGCCACGAGCGGCAGGGGTTGATGCGCGAGGGACTCGCGGCCGTCATCCGCCACGGGTTCAAGACGCTCAAGCTGCATCGGCTGGAAGCGGCCATCCAGCCCGGCAACGTGGCTTCCATTGCCTTGGTGCGTTCCTGCGGCCTTGAAAAGGAGGGCTGTTCGCCGCGGTTCCTGAAGATCGGCGGCCGCTGGCGCGACCACGAGCGCTGGGCCATCCTCGCCTCGTAGGTCGGGCACTGCCCGACGAACAAGCGACACGGTGACCGCAACATCCATGTCGGGCAGTGCCCGACCTGCTGTCAATTGGAAGCCTTGGTGCCGAAGATCTTGTCGCCGGCGTCGCCGAGGCCGGGCAGGATATAGCCGGACTCGTTGAGCTGGTCGTCGACGGAGGCGGTGTAGATCTCGATGTCCGGATGCGCGGCCTCGATGCGTTCCAGGCCCTCGGGCGCGGCGACGAGGAACAGGCCCTTGATGCGCGTGCAGCCGGCGGCCTTGAGCATGTCCACGGTGGCGATCAGGGTGCCGGCGGTGGCCAGCATCGGGTCGACGATCATGGCGATGCGCTCGTGCATGCCGCCGGTGAGCTTTTCGTAGTAGGCGACCGGTTGCAGCGTTTCCTCGTCGCGCTGCAGGCCGACCACGCTGACCTTGGCGGCCGGGATCATGTCCAGCACGCCCGGCAGCATGCCGATGCCGGCGCGCAGGATCGGCACGATGGTGATTTTCTTGCCCTTGATGCGGCTCACCTTTACCTGCCCGGCCCAACCCTCGATGGTGTTGGGTTCGGTTTCCAGGTCACGCGTGGCCTCGTAGGTGAGCAGCGAGGCGATCTCGCCGGCCAGTTCGCGGAAGTGCTTGGTGCTGATGCCGGCCTCGCGCATCAGGCCGAGCTTGTGGCGGATCAGGGGATGGTCGACTTCGACGATTTTCATGCGGGAAGGGCGCTTGGCGGCGATGCCCAAGCATAAGCCATGCGGGCGCCCGTGCCGTCCGGCGGATGCGTGTCGGGAACCACCGGGCCGGCGGGCCCGGACCGGAGCATTCCGGTTCGACCTGGACCGGGTGGTGCCGACCCGCCGGCAGGGCGGGCCGGCCCGCAGGAAAAAGGCGCGCCCGCATGACGGACGCGCCCTTTGCGCACACGAAGTTGTCGAATGCGTGTCACGCGGCCTTGGACTCGCTCCGGCGCGGGCCCTCGGTCAGCGCCTTGCGCACGTGCTCGACGATCAGGTCGACCTCGGCGCTGGTGACGTTGAAGTGCGGCGTGAAGCGCAGCGAGTTGGCGCCGCCGTGGATCACGCCCACGCCGTTCTCGCGCATGTACTCCTCGGTGGAACCGGCGCCGTAGCACTTGAACTGCGGGGCCAGCTCGCAGGAGAACAGCAGCCCGGTGCCCTGCACCTTGGTGATCAGGCCGTCGAGTTCGTCCTTGAGCGCGTCGAGCTTGTCCACGAACTCCTTGCCGCGCATGCGGATGTTGTCGCGCACGCTGTCGCTGAGTTCGCCCAGCGTGGCGCAGGCCACGTCCAGCGCACGCGGGTTGGCGGTCATGGTGTTGCCGTAGATGCCCTTGCGGTACAGGCCCGCGGCCTTCTCGTTGAGCGCCAGCACGGACAGCGGATACTGGCCGGCATTGAGGGCCTTGGAGAAGGTCTCCATGTCCGGCGCGTCCAGTTTTTCGAAGCCCGGGTAGTCGGTGACCGAGAGCACGCCCTGGGCGCGCAGGCCGGCCTGGATGGAATCGACCAGGAACAGCGTGCCGTGGGCACGGGTCAGTTCGCGCGCGACGGCATAGAACTCGGTCGTGACGGCGCGGCCGGGGTCGCCTTCGCCCATCACCGGCTCCAGGAACATGGCCTCGATGAACCAGCCGTTTTCCTCGGCGTCGGCGAATGCGGCCTCGAGCTGCTTCACATCGTACGGATCGACCGTCAACAGGCTGCCTTCGTGGCGGTAGCTGGCCAGGTACTTCTGGTAGGTCTTGCGGGTGGAGTCCGAATACAGCGCCGGTTCGCCGGTACGGCCGTGGAAGGCGCCCTTGACGACCAGGTGCTTGATGGTGCGGCCGGCATGGCGGCCACCCTCGTCGGTCATCTCCTTGGAGTTGACGTCGGCGATGCGCGCGGCCAGCGTGACCGACTCGGAACCCGAGTTCAGGCACATGAAACGGGCATAGGGGTTGCCGCCGCGGTTGCGGCCCAGCTCCCGGTTGAGCGCCTTGCCGAAGCGCATCTGCGCGATCGACGGCGTCATCACGTTGGCCATGGCCTGCGGCCTGGCCAGCGCCTCGAGGATGGACGGCGTGTTGTGGCCGAAGCCGAGCATGCCGTAGCCGCCGTTGTCGTGCAGCACGGCGCCCTTCAGGGTGACGATCCAGGGGCCGCGCGCGGCCGCCGGCAGGTACGGGTTGACGGCGTCGTCGGGATAGAAGTTGACGAAATCGGCCTGCGCCTTCTTCAGTTGCTCGGCTTCGTCCAGCTTCAGGAAATCGCCGAAATCGGCGCGCAGCGCCTTGTGCTGTTCCAGTGCTTCGCTGATGGCCTGGCCCAGTGCCGGGTCGAGCTCGACAAAACGCTCGATGGTGGCGTCATCCAGGCCGCGGGTACGGGCGGTGCCGCCAAATTCGCGCATCTCGCGCAGCATCTCGATCGGTCCCATGGCGTCCTCCTGCAAGGTGAAGGCAGCGGCGGGGGAAGTGTGCGGCTGCCGTAAGTGACTATATATAAAGGAAAAACGGTTCCCATCATAGCACGAGGACAAGGCCGGCGTAACCCCCGCCGGGGTGACGGGTGTCATGTGCGATGCGTGCCCGGCGCAACTGCCCCGCGGCGTCGCCGAACGCCATCATGGCCGCCATGGAAGACGCCATGATCCGCCCGAACGAAACCGACGTGGCCGCCTTGCACGCTGCAAGCAGGCGCTACGGCAAGCTGCTGGCGCTGGACCGGGTGGACCTCGGCGTGCGTCGCGGCGAGCTGCTGGCCGTGCTCGGCCCCAACGGCGCCGGCAAGAGCACGGCGATCGGCCTGCTGCTGGGCCTGGCGCGGCCCGACGCCGGCCGGGCCGCGCTGTTCGGCCGCGATCCGCAGCAGATCGAGGCGCGCCGCCGCATCGGCGTGATGCTGCAATCGGCCGGCCTGCCGCCGACGCTGCGCGTGGGCGAGTTGCTGCGCCTGGTCGCCAGCTACTATCCGGACCCGCGCCCGCTGGCCGAGAGCGCCGGACTGGCCGGGGTCGGCGACCTGCTGACACGGCCGTACGGGAAGTTGTCGGGCGGCCAGCAGCGGCGCGTGCAGTTCGCGCTGGCCTTGTGCGGCCGTCCGGAGCTGCTGTTCCTGGACGAGCCGACCGTGGGCATGGACATCGAGGCCCGGCAGAAGCTCTGGAGCGCGATGCGGACACTGGTTGCCGGCGGTACGTCGGTGGTGCTGACCACGCATTACCTGGAAGAGGCCGAGGCACTGGCGCAACGCGTCGTGGTGCTGGGCCGCGGGCGGGTGCTCAGCGAGGGCAGCGTCGACGAACTGCGTGCACGCGTGGCGCTGGCGCGCATCCGTTGCAGCAGCGACCTGGAGACGGCCGCCGTCGCGCGCTGGCCCGGCGTGGAAACGGCCGAGCGCGAGGACGGCCACCTGGTCGTGGTCACCGCGCAGGCGGAAGCCGTGCTGCGCCGTTTGCTGGACGCCGACCCGGCGCTGGCCGGCCTGGAAGTGCGTCGCGCCGGCCTGGCCGAGGCGTTCACCGAGCTGACCCGCGAGGACGACGACGAACGGAAGGAGGCCGCGTGATGAACGCTCTTGCCCCGACCACGAAGCAGACCGCGCCACCCGCGGGCATGCCGCCGCGCCGCGTACTGGGCGCCTACCTGGCCGAGGTGCGCAGCGAATGCCGGCGCTACCTGCGCATGCCCTCGTTCATGCTGCCGCTGCTGATTTTCCCGGCCATGTTCTACCTGCTGTTCGGCGTGATCATGGCGCCGTCCATGGGCCATGGCGCCAGTGCCTGGTTCCTGGCCAGCTACAGCGTGTTCGGGGTGATGAGCCCGGGCCTGTTCGGCTTCGGCGTGGCGCTGGCGATCGAGCGCGACAACGGGCTGCTGACGCTGCGGCGCGCGCTGCCGATGCCGCCGGGCGCCTACCTGCTGGGCAAGATGGTGATGGCCATGGCCGCCGCGGTGGCCGTGGTGCTGTTGCTGCTGACGATGGCCACGACGCTGGGCGGCGTGACGCTGACGGCGGGCAACGTGGCCGGCCTGCTGGCCACGGGCCTGCTGGGCGTGCTGCCGTTCTGCGCGCTGGGCCTGTGGGTGGGCACGTTGATCAAGGGCCAGGCGGCGCCGGCCGTGCTCAACCTGGTCTACCTGCCGATGGCGTTCCTGTCCGGGTTGTGGTTTCCGCTCCGCATGATGCCGGATTTCCTGCAGCAACTGGCGCCGGTGTTTCCCAGCTACCACCTGGAGCAGATCGCGCTGGACGCGGTGGGCATCAAGGAGGTCGCGCCGTGGCCCCACGTGGCCGTGCTGGCGGGCTTCGCGGCGGTGTTCCTGGGCCTGGCCGCGCGCCGCCTGCGTCGCCATGGCTGAGGGGCTGCAGTAGCATGACGGGCATGAGTTCCACCGCGTTGTCATTCCGGCTTCCCGCCTGGCTGCGTCCCGCCGAGGACTCGCTGGCCGCGCACATGCGGCGTTCCGGCCACCGGCCCGGCCTGTACGCGCTGAACCTGTTGTGGGCGTTGTGGCTTTTCGCCGCGCCGCTGTTCACGCCGGTCGGTCCCGGTTTCGTCTGGTCGCTGGTGGTCGGCTGCCCGCTGCTGCTGCTGCTGTACGCGATGCTTTACGTGCGGCCGTATGCCGAGACGGGGATCTACGTCGGCCTGCTGACGATGCTCGCGGTCTTCAGCATGCCGTTCAACCCGACGGCCTGGACGTATGGCGTGTTTGCCTGCGTGCACGTGCCCTACCAGCCCAGCCAGTCGCTCAAGCGGCCCCTGTTCCTGATGTCGCTGGTGGTGCTGTCCCAGGTCGTGGCGGCGTGGTGGCTGCAGTGGCCGTGGATGGTCATCCTGATCTGCATCGGCGTGAATGCCAGTGCCGGCTGCGGCGCGCTGATCGGCCGCGTCAATGCGATCAAGAATGCCGCCGAGCGCCTGTCCATGGCCGAGGTGAGGCGCCTGGCCGCGAATGCCGAGCGCGAGCGCATCGGCCGCGACCTGCACGACCTGCTCGGGCACACGCTGTCGCTGATCACGCTGAAGCTGGAATTGTCGCGCAAGCTGTTCGATCGCGACCCCGATACCGCGCGCCGCGAACTGGCCGAGGCCGAGAAGGTGGCGCGGCACGCCCTGTCCGAGGTGCGCGCGGCGGTCACCGGCATCCGCGCCACGGGCCTGGCCGGCGAGCTGGCCTCGGCGCGCCTGATGCTGCGCGCCTCGGGCGTGGCGTTTGCCTCGGGCGAGATGCCGTCGTTGCCGGACGCGGTCGACGACACGCTGGCGCTGGTCCTGCGCGAGTCGGTCACCAACATCCATCGGCACGCGCATGCCAGCCACGCCAGCGTCGACGTCCACGTGGCCGACGGGCATGTCGTGATGACGGTGCGCGACGACGGGCGCGGCGGTGTCGGCGCGTCGGGCAACGGGCTGCAAGGCATGCGCGAGCGCGTCGAGGCGCTGGGCGGCCGCTTCACGATCACGTCCCGCATGGGCCGCGGTACCGAGGTCCGCGTCGACGTGCCGTTGCCCGAAGCGCCGGCGGCCGCGGCGCGGGAAACGGCCGGCGGGTCCGGAGAGACGCTGCCGGCCGGGGTGTCCATGGTGGAGCATCAAGCCGGGAGTCGCGCATGATCCGCGTGTTGCTGGCCGAAGACCAGTCCATGGTGCTGGGCGCCCTGTCGGCGCTGCTGAACCTGGAGCCGGACATCGAGGTGCTGGGCTCGGCCACCGACGGCGAGTCGGCCTGGCGCGAATTGCAGCGCCTGAAACCCGACCTGCTGGTCACCGACATCGAGATGCCGGGCCTGACCGGCCTGGAGCTGGCGCAACGCGTGCAGCGCCAGGAATTGCCGGTCAAGGTCGTCATCGTCACCACTTTCGCGCGCCCCGGTTTCCTGCGGCGCGCACTGGATGCGGGCGTGCAGGGATACCTGCTCAAGGACGCTCCGGCGGAAAAACTGGCCGAGGCCCTGCGCGTGGTGCACCGGGGCGGCCGCTCCATCGCCCCGGAACTGGCGCTGGAAGCCTGGTCCGAGGCCGACCCGCTCAACGACCGCGAGCGCCAGGTCCTGCGCCTGGCCGGCGAAGGCCAGTCCGCCGGCGACATTGCCGAAAAGCTCAACCTGTCGCACGGCACCGTGCGCAATTACCTGTCCGAGGCGATCGGCAAGCTCGGCGTCGCCAACCGCATCGAAGCCTACCGGCTGGCACGCCAGAAAGGCTGGCTGTAGGCGCGATGCCGCCCGGGCTTCGGCGCGCACCGGCCCGGGACGGGCACGCATTCGTGAAGGAGGAAAACATGACTTCGAGATCCCGAAAACTGCTGGCACCGGCGCTGTCGCTGTCGTTCCTGGCCTGCTGCTTCCGGTTCGGTCCGGACGGCGTCTCGTGGTTCTGGGCGGAACAGCCCGTCGTCCCGGTGGTCGTGGGCATCGGCGCCGCCGTGCTGTGGGCGCTGCTGCTGCTGGACAGGTTCCGCGGCTGTCGACGCGGAACCTAGCCCGGGCATCGAGCCCGCGCAGCCTCCGTGCCGGCAGGACGGGCCCTGCCCGCCGGACAGGGCCCTTCGCAGGTACCAACTTCCGGGGCCGTGCCGTGCCCGTCCTGCACGATGCATTCCTTGGTTTCCGGCTTCGGTGCATCCGCCTGCCGCTTGTGCGTCAGGGCATTGTCCAGCCGGTTCATTCCTCGTTCCCGGGCTGCAACGCGTCGGCCTGCTGCTCGCGTGCCAGCGCGTCGACCAGTTCGTCCAGGTCGCCCTGCATGATTTCGCCGAGCCGGTACAGCGCAAGGTTGATGCGGTGGTCGGTGACCAGGTTGTCCTTGTAGCGGTAGGTGCGGATGCGCTGGCTGCGCTCGCCGGTGCCGACCTGCAGGCGGCGCGAGTCGGCCTCGGCGGCGGCCTGTTTTTCGCGCTCGACCTCCAGCAACTGCGCCTTCAGGCGCTTCATGGCCTTGTCGCGGTTGGTGTGCTGCGAGCGCTCGGTCTGGCATTCGACGACCATGCCGCTGGGCAGGTGGGTGATGCGGATGGCCGAGTCGGTCTTGTTGACGTGCTGGCCGCCGGCGCCGGAGGAGCGGAAGGTGTCCACGCGCAGGTCGGCCGGATTGATCTCGACGTCGTCGATGTCCCCGGTTTCGGGGATGATGGCGACGGTCGCGGTCGAGGTGTGGATGCGCCCCTGCGACTCGGTGACCGGCACGCGCTTCACGCAGTGGGTGCCCGATTCGAACTTGAGCCGCGACCAGGCGTCGGCGCCTTCCACGCGCACGACCGCCTCCTTGTAGCCGCCGTGCTCGCCCGGATGCGCCGATTCGATGCCGGTGCGCCAGCCGTGCTGCTCGGCATAGCGCAGGTACATGCGCATCAGGTCGCCGGCGAAGATCGCCGCCTCGTCGCCGCCGCTGCCGGCACGCACTTCCAGGAACAGGTCGGCGCCGTCGCGCGGGTCTTTCGGCAACAGCAGGAGTTTCAGCTCGTCGTCGAGTCCGGCCAGGCGGGCCTCCAGCCGCGCGACGTCGGCGGCGGCCAGCTCGCCCAGTTCGGGTTCGTCGAGCATGCCGCGCGCCTCGGCCAGTTCCCGCACGACCGCCTCGCGTTCGCGCAGGGCGGTCACGACCGGTTCGAGCTGGGCATACTCGCGCGACAGCTTGCGGAAGCGCGCGGCATCGGTGGCCACGTCCGGCTGGGTCAGCAGCAGGCCGACTTCCTCGTGGCGTTCGACGAGACTTTCCAGCTTGTGTTGAAGAGAAGGCGTCATGAAATTCACCGGAGCATGGGCAGGCGGGACAGGAAAACGGAAGCGGCAGCCAGCCGCCCTCGCTACTTGTCCCGTGCCGCGCGTTGCTCGTCCTTCGTCGTTCGTCCCTCGTCCCTGTCTTCCAGCCCGTACAACCGCTCGGCCGCGTGCAGCAGATCCACGTCGCCGGCCAGGGTCGCCTCGCGCAGGTGGGCGCTGGGCGCGTGCAGCAGCTTGTTGGTGAGGGTGTGGGCGAGGTAGTCCAGCGCCTCCTCCGGCGGCTTGCCGCGGGCCAGCATCGCGCGTGCCCTGGCCAGCACTTCGTCGCGCTGGCTTTCGGCGCCCCCGCGCAGGGCCTGCACCGGGTTGTGCAGGGTCAGCGCCTGGCGCCAGGCCATGTAGCGCTCGACCTGCAGGTCGATGATGGCCTCGGCCTCGTGCGCGGCGGCCTGGCGCGAGCGCAGGTTGTCGTCGATGACCTGCCGGAGGTCGTCGATGCCGTACAGGAACACGTCCTTGAGCTCGCCCACGGCCGGATCGATGTCGCGCGGGACGGCGATGTCGACCATGAACATCGGTTTGCGGCGGCGCTTGTCGAGGGCGTCCTCGACCATGGCGCGGGTCAGGACCGGCTGGCGCGCGGCGGTGGAGGAGATGACGATGTCGGCCTCGGCCAGGTGCATGGGCAGGTCGTCCAGGGCCACGGCGTAGCCGCCGTGACGGGTGGCCAGTTCCTGCGCGCTTTCCAGCGAGCGGTTGGCCACGATCAGGCGGCGCACGTGGCGGTCGGCCAGGTGCCGGGCCACCAGCTCGATGGTGTCGCCGGCGCCGACCAGGAGCACGCAGGCCTGGTCGAGCTCGGCGAATACCTGTTCGGCCAGGCGCACGGCGGTGAAGGCCACCGACACGCTGTGCGCGCCGATGCGGGTGTCGGTGCGCACGCGCTTGGCCACCGCGAAGGTGTGCTGCAGCAGCCGGTCCATGGGCGTGCCCAGGGCGCGGGCCTCGCGCGCGATCTGCCAGGCCGTCTTCACCTGGCCGAGGATCTGCGGCTCGCCCAGCACCATGGAGTCCAGCCCAGTGGCCACGCGGAACATGTGGCGCACGGCATCGCTTTCGTCGTGCCGGTAAAGGAACGCATCGAGCCTTTCGGTGGTCAAACCGTGGTGCTGGTGGAGCCACTGGCGCGGCGCGTCTTCCGCGCCGCCGGCGACGCCGCAGTAAAGCTCGGTACGGTTGCAGGTGGACAGGATCAGCGCTTCCGTCACGCCCGGCTGGCGGGCCAGCTCGTCCACGGCCACGCCCGCGGCCTCGGTGTCGAAAGCCACCTGTTCGCGCAGGCCGACCGGCGCGGTGAGATGATTGAGCCCGAGGGCGATCAGTGGCATGGGACGTGTGTGACGATGGGCGGGACGGCGATAGACTAGAGTACCCGGGCCGTCCGGAGACAGATTGCCGGCACGCGACAACACGGCCGCGGCGTCGGCAGGCAAAGGTAAATTGTGGGTAGCAGAAGCTTCAAATTCAAGCAAATGCGGCATTATGTGATGGCTTCCGGGGCAGCGGCGCTGGTCGCGTCGGCCCTTTCCGGGTGCGCCGGGATCACGCCCCGCGAGGCGCCGTCCGCGCCCCCTCCGGAACAGCCGCTGGCGCATCTGACCGTGGCCACGCCGACCGCCGGTCACGACGTGCTGGCGCAGTTGCTGGATGCGCAATTCGCGTTGAACCACCGCGACCTGGCCACGGCCGCCAGGGCGTACGCCCGCGCGGCGGCCCTGTCGGACAACCCCGAGGTGGCCGAGCGGGCCACGGGGCTGGCCATTGCCACGCACGACACGGCCGCTGCCCGGCGTGCCATGGCGCGCTGGAAGGCCCTGGGCGCGACGCCTGCGCAACTCGCGAAGGCGCGTGCCAGGCTGGCGCTGGCCAGCGGCGACACCAAGGGCGCCCGCGAGCAGCTGGAAATCCTGGTGACCCGCGGGGGCGAGAATGCCTGGCGCAATTTCGGCCGCATCCTGATCGACGCGCGCGACCCGGCCCAGGCCGGCCAGTTGCTCAGGACCATCGCCACGCCCGAACGCCTGCCCGACGAGGCGCAGGCCTGGCTGGCCATGAGCGAACTGGGCGGCAAGCTCGGCCAGCACGATTATGCGCGCCGGATCGCCGAAGGCGCCGTCGAGCGTTTCCACTGCGCCGACTGCTATGCCTGGGCGGCGCAGCTCCAGGCCAGGGTCGGGCACCAGGCCCAGGCGCGTTCCCTGTATGCCGAAGCCGTGGAAAAAGCCCCGGACAACACGCGGTTGCGCCTGGCCTATGCCGGTCTGCTGGGCAAGCAGGGCGACGACGCGACCGCCGCCAAGGTGCTGGCCGAGGGCAGGCAGGATGCCGCCACCTACCAGGCGCGCGCCGCGTACATGGCGCGTGCCGGCGACCTGGACGGGCTCAAGCGCATCTACGCCGAGCTGGCCGGCGCGCCCGAGGACGTGCAGGCGCAGAGCTACTACCTTCTGGGCCAGCTGGCCGCCAGCCTCGACAAGCCGCGACAGGCGCTGGACTGGTTCGACCAGGTCCCGGCCGACGACGAACACCGTTTCGACGCGGATCTGCATTCGGCCCTGCTCTGGCAACAGCAGGGCAAGACGGCAAAAGCCCTGGCGCTGGCCCGGCAGATGCAGCGGGACTATGCCGACAATGCCGAACAGCGGCGCAAGGCAGTCGGGCTCGAGGCCAACCTGTACATGGTCGAAAAGCAGTACGCCAAGGCCATCGCCACCTACGGGCGCGCCCTCGAAGGCTCTCCCGCGGACACCGGCCTCCTGTACGGCCGCGGCCTGGCCTATGCCGAGGCGGGCCGGATCGACGCGGCCATCGCCGATTTGCGCCAGGTGCTGAAACTCGATCCCGACGACATCAATGCCGCCAATGCGCTGGGCTACACGCTGGCGGACGCCAACCGCGACCTCGACGAAGCCGAAAAACTGATCAGGCGCGCGCACGAGGCGCGGCCGCACAACCCGGCCATCACCGATTCGTGGGGCTGGCTGCAATACCGACTGGGTCACCTGGACGCGGCCGCGAAGGCCTTGCACCGGGCCTGGCAGGCCACCGGCAAGGATCCGGAAATCGCCGGCCACCTGGCCGAAGTGCTGTGGAAGCAGGGCCGCCACGACGAGGCCCGCAAGGTGCTGGCCGCCGCCCGCAAGATGGCTCCGCACGATGACGCCCTGCGCGCCCTGGCACGGAAGATCGGCCCGTGACGCGCTGGCTGGGGGTGGTCCTGGCCGTCGTGCTGCTGGCCGCCTGCGCGCCGGTGCGCATCAAGGGCGACAGCGACATGCTGGCGGCGCAGGCCGCGCGTGAAAATGCGCTGGCCGGGCACGACCACTGGAGATTGCGCGCGCATCTGGGCGTTTCCGACGGCGACCACGGCGGCAGCGGCACGCTGACCTGGGTGCAGGACGGCCGGCGCTTCGAGTTTACCGTGCGCGCGCCGATCACCGGCCGCAGTTTCCGCCTCAGCGGCGGGCCGGACGGAGCCGTGCTCGAAGGCCTGGACCGCGGCACGGTGCGCGGTCCCGATGCCCAGGCGCTGCTGGCCCGCGTGCTGGGCTGGCGCGTGCCGTTCAAGCCCCTGCACGACTGGGTGCGCGGCCTGCGCGCCGGCGGCGCGGCGTCGCGGGCCGTGCTGCGTTTCGGCGACAACGGCCTGCCGTCGCTGCTGCGGCAGGACGGCTGGACGGTGGAATACCGCGACTGGTACACCGACACCACGCCGGCCCTGCCGCGCAAGGTGTTTGCCGCCCATGGCGACTACCACGTGCGTCTTTCCATCCGCAGCTGGTCGCTGCAATGAGCTGGAGCCACTGGCCGGCTCCGGCCAAGCTCAACCTGTTCCTGCACGTCACCGGGCGGCGCGCGGACGGGTACCACACCCTGCGCACCGTGTTCCGCCTGCTCGACTGGGGCGACGAGGTGCGCCTGCGCCTGCGTGCCGACGACGCCGTCCGGCGCGTGGACCCGCTGCCCGGCGTGGCGCCGGAAGCCGACCTGACGGTGCGTGCCGCCCGCCTGCTGCGGCGGCAGTCGCGGAAGGCCCTGCCGGGCGTGGACATCGCCGTGGACAAACGCATCCCGCTGGGCGGCGGCCTGGGCGGCGGCAGCTCCGACGCGGCCACCGTGCTGGTGGCGCTGAATCATCTCTGGCAAGCCGGACTGGACCAGGACGCGCTGGCGGCGCTGGGCCTGCAACTGGGCGCGGACGTGCCGCTTTTCGTGCGCGGCCGCAGCGCCTGGGCCGAGGGCGTGGGCGAGCAACTGACGGCGCTGGAACTGCCGCCGTGCAGCCATGTCATCCTGGACCCGCATGCGAGCGTTTCCACGGCCGACTTGTTCCGCGCGCCCGAATTGACACGCCATGCCGCGCCCGCGACAATTCGCGCCTTTCTCCGCGGCGAGGTGGCAGGCAACGCCTTCGAGCCGGTGGTGCGCCGTCGCAGTCCGGCCGTGGCTGCCGCGCTGGACTGGCTGGGCCGGTTCGGCCCGGCCCGGCTTTCCGGCAGCGGCGGGTGCGTGTTCCTGGAAACGGCGGAACGCGCCGAAGCCGAGCGGATCGCGGCGCGGTGTCCGGCGGATTTCACGGCGCACGTGGCCGATGGCGTGAACGTGTCCGCCCTGGTCGCCGCGGTGGAGAAATTCGGAGCGAGCCGGGATAATGCCCCGGCCGATGCCGGAAACTGATCACGGCCGGTTTTGCTGGGGCGTCGCCAAGTGGTTAAGGCACGGGGTTTTGATCCCCGCATGCGCAGGTTCGAATCCTGCCGCCCCAGCCATACTCTGCCTGTCGCGGGCTCTCGACCGCGGCTTCGTGTCAACCGGGTGCGACCATGAGCGCGACAGATTCACGGGGACTGGATGTGGATACGACAGGCTTGATGCTGTTTTCGGGCAATGCCCATCGCAAGCTGGCCGAGGACGTGGCGCATCGCCTGGGCGTGCCGCTGGGCAAGGCCCTGGTGGGCCACTTCAGCGACGGCGAGACCCAGGTCGAGATCGAGGAGAACGTGCGCCGCCAGGAGGTGTTCGTGATCCAGCCCACGGGCGCGCCGAGTGCCGAGAACCTGATGGAGCTGCTGGTCCTCACCGACGCCCTCAAGCGCGCCTCGGCGGTGTCGGTGACGGCGGTGATGCCGTATTTCGGCTACGCCCGCCAGGACCGGCGCCAGCGCTCCACGCGCGTGCCGATCACGGCCAAGCTGGCCGCGAGCATGATCGGCGCCGCCGGCGTCGACCGCGTGCTCACCGTGGACCTGCATGCCGACCAGATCCAGGGCTTTTTCGACATCCCGGTCGACAACGTCTACGCCTCGCCGGTGCTGCTGGCCGACATCTGGCGCCGGCACGCCATGGACGACCTGATCGTGGTCAGCCCGGACGTCGGCGGCGTGGTGCGCGCGCGCGCCATCG
>CAZBZD010000012.1:0-21889 GCA_964496295.1 uncultured Rhodanobacteraceae bacterium
AAGCGGAATCCGAAGCCAAAGCGGAATCCGAAGCCAAAGCGGAATCCGAAGCCGAGGCGGAATCCGAAGCCGAGGCGGAATCCGAAGCCGAGGCGGAATCCGAAGCCGAAGCGGAATCCGAAGCCGAAGCGGAGTTCGAGGCCGAAGCGGAATCCGAGGCCGAAGCGGAATCTGAGGTCGAAGCGGAATCCGAGGCCGAAGCGGAATCCGAAGCCGAGGCGGAACCCGAAGCCGAGGCGGAACCCGAAGCCGAAGCGGAATCCGGGACCGAAACCGACGCCGAGGCACTGGCATCCGCGCGCGCTTTCCTGGGCTCGCTGTCTCCGGATTTCCGGTTCCCCGCCGATGCACAACCCGAGGGCGGACTGGACTTGCCGGACCTCGACCCGGAACTGCTGGACATTTTCATCGAGGAAGGCAACGACATCCTGGACCATGCCGACGGCGCCATGGCCGAGCTGCGCCTGCAGCCGCAGTCCCGCGAGACGCTGATCGGCCTGCAACGCGACCTGCACACGCTCAAGGGCGGCGCGCGCATGGCATCGCTGGCGCCGATCGGCGACCTCGCGCACGCCATGGAGTCGCTGCTCGAGGCCCTCAGCGAGGACCGTCGCGAACTGGATGCCGACGTGGTCGAATCGCTGGAGCGCGGCTGCGATTACCTGCACGAAATGGTGCAGCGGGCCGGCCAGCGCCGGGCCCTGGTCCGTCCGGACCAGGCCATCGCCTTCTTCGAGGCCCTCGTGCACGAGCCGGCACCCGTGCAGGATGCCGATGCGGAGGCCGCGGCAACCGGGGCCGACGCGACCGGAAGCGCGGAAGCCTCCGGGGTGGCACCTGCCGCGCCGGCACGCCCCCGCCCGAGCCTGCTGCCGGAACTGGAGACCGCCGAGCATGCGCCGCAGGAAATGATCCGCGTGCGCTCGGACCTCATCGACTCGCTGGTCAACTATGCCGGCGAGGTATCCATCTACCGTGCGCGCCTGGAACAGCAGGTCAGCGGTTTCCGCTTCAACCTGGTCGAGTTCGACCAGACCGTGACCCGCCTGCGCGACCAGTTGCGCAAGCTGGAAATCGAGACCGAGGCGCAGATCATCGCCCGCTACCAGCGCGAGCACGAGGAGCAGGACAGTTTCGATCCGCTGGAACTGGACCGTTTCTCGCAGCTCCAGCAGTATTCGCGCGCGCTGGCCGAGTCGGTGGCCGACCTGGTCTCGCTGCAGAACATGCTGGACGACAACACGCGCCAGTCCGAAACGCTGCTGCTGCAGCAGTCGCGCGTCAGTTCCGACCTGCAGGAAGGCCTCATGCGCACGCGCATGGTGCCGTTCGATTCCATGGTGCCGACGCTCCGGCGCACCCTGCGCCAGGCCGGCCAGGAAACCGGCAAGCGCGCGCAGTTGCGGGTGGTCGGCGCCCACGGCGAAATGGACCGCAACCTGCTCGAGCGCATGAAGGCGCCGTTCGAGCACATGCTGCGCAACGCCCTGGCGCACGGCATCGAATCGCCCGAGGAACGCCGCAAGGCCGGCAAGCCCGAGGAAGGCACGGTGTCGATCCAGGTCAGCCGCGACGCCACAGAAGTGCTGATCCGCGTCAGCGACGACGGTGCCGGCATGGACCGCGACGCGATCCGCGCCAAGGCCATCGACCGCGGCCTGCTGCGCGAGGACGTCGAGCTCGGCGACAGCGACTTGTTCGGTTTCGTGCTGGAAAGCGGCTTCTCCACCGCCGGCGAAGTCACCCAGCTGGCCGGCCGCGGCGTCGGCATGGGCGTGGTCGCCAACGAGATCAAGCAGCTCGGCGGCACGTTGCACATCGAATCCGAGCGCGGCAAGGGCACCACCTTCGTGTTGCGCCTGCCGTTCACCCTCGCGGTCACCCAGGCCGTGCTGGTCAAGGTGGGCGAGGCGACCTTCGCGGTGCCGATGACCTCCGTGCAGGGCGTGGCGCGCATCCCGCCCGGCGAGCACAGCCGCGAGCAGTCCATGCCCGGATCGAGCTTCGTCTACGCCGGCGAGGAATACACCATCCACGACATGGCCAGCCTGCTCGACGTGCCGGCCGGCCACCTCGGCGAGGACCAGCAGCAGCCGTTGCTGCTGGCGCGCAGCGGCGACCTGCGCGCGGCGGTGCGCATCGACGCGGTGATCGGCTCGCGCGAGATCGTGGTCAAGCCGGTCGGCCCGCAGGTCAGTTCGGTACCCGGCATCTTCGGCGCGACCATCATGGGCGACGGTTCCGTGCTGCTGATCCTGGACCTGGCGCCCCTGGTCCGGCACGGCATGACCCGGGTCGAGCATGTTCCGGAAGACGCGACGCCGGAAACCGGCGCGGAAGAGGACGGGCCGCAGGCACCGTCGAGGCAGGCGCCGCGGACGCAGCCCGCCGTCATGGTGGTGGACGATTCGATCACCATGCGCAAGGTGACCGGCCGCATCCTGGAGCGCAACGAATTCGAGGTCATGACCGCGAAGGACGGCATGGACGCGCTGGAAAAACTGCAGGAACGCGTGCCCGACCTGATGCTGCTGGACATCGAGATGCCGCGCATGGACGGCTACGAGCTGGCCACCCACATGAAGAACGATTCCCGGCTCGAGAACGTGCCGATCATCATGATCACCTCGCGCACCGGCGAAAAGCATCGCCAGCGCGCGCTGGACATCGGCGTGGACCGCTACGTCGGCAAGCCGTACCAGGAAGCCGACCTGGTGGCGCAGATCCACGAATTGCTGGGGGACGGCAATGAATGAATCCACGGCCTCGCCGGGCGTCGCGCTGCTGTTTGCCGACGCCGACCTGGGTGCCCACCTGCGCGAGTCGCTGGTCGCGCTGGGCGCGCGCATCGTGTACGAAGGCGCCGCCGCGCAGGTCGGACCCGGCACCCTGGCGGAAAGCGGCGCCGATGTCGTGGTGGTCAACCTGGAACCCGACGAGGACGAGCACTTCGAACGCCTCTGCGCCATTCTGGAGCAGAACGCGCACCGTGTCGTGTTCAATGATCCGGAGGCTTCGCGGGTCTTGTCCGGCTGGGACAAGGCGCGCTGGGCGCGCCATCTTGCCGTCAAGCTGGTCGGCGGCGGCGATGTCGATCCGCCGCGCCCGCTCGATGCGCGACAAGTGGAATCGGGGTACGTGGAAGCGTCCTCGGGCCAGGTCGCGACAGCGGCGGACGAGGTCGATGCCGTTCCGGGCGGCGCGGATGCCCCGCAGGCGGCGGATGTCCCGGAGGACGCCGCTTCGCTCGACGTCGACAGCGCCCAGTCCGAGCAGATGTCGGCCGAACTGGAAGCCATGCTTGCGGACGGAGAAGCCGGTGCCGCCGATGCGGCCAATGATGCGGGCGACGGCGATTCCGGGTCGGCCCCGGAGCCCGTCCTTGACGTCGAGGAGCGCCGCACGGAATCCGTTCCCGCGCCGGTATCCGACTGGGAACTGGTGGATGTCGATGCCGAGCCGCCGGCCCCCGTGGAGCAGGAGGACGCGAGCCGTTTCGGCATCGAGAAGGTCGACGCGGCCGACTACCTCAAGCCCGATGGCGAAGAGGCCCATGACTCGCCGATCGAGCCCGGATCGAGGCTGGAGCTGGTGTCGCTGGAGGAATCCGTGGCGCCGTTCGTGGTCGGCGACGAGCCCGTCAGCGAGATGGTCCTCGATGCCGACGCCACGGCGATCCAGCACGTGGTGCTCGTCGGCGCGGGCCCGGACGCGGCTTCCGAGCTGGGCGAATTCCTGGCCGGGTTGTCCGGGACGCTCCCGGCGCTGGTGGTGATCGTGCAGCATCGGCAGGAGTCGCCGGCCGAAGACATGGCCGGTGCCCTGGGCACGTCCACGCGGCTGCCGGTCAGGGTGGCCGACGACGGCGCCGTCGCGCGCCGCGGCGAAGCGTGGCTGGTGCCGGCCGGACAATCCTGCCGGATCGACCGCCACGGACGCATCTCGCTCGAAGCGCATGCTCCCGAAACGGAAGGCAGTCCCTCGATCGACCGGTGTTTCGAAATCCTGGCGGACGCCTTCGGCGCGGGTGCCACGGCGATCGTGCTGGCGGCGGACGGCCCTGACGGCCTGGCCGGCGCGCAGCACGTGGTCGAGCAGGGCGGACGGGTGTGGATCCGGGAGCCCGAGCCCGCGGCCGGCGGCACGGCACTGGCCGCGCGGATCCGCGAAAACGGGCTGGATTCCTTCAGCGGATCGCCGGCGGAACTGGCCCAACACCTCGTCGAGGACATCGCATGAACGACAAGCCGTCCCTGCCGCGCGAAATCCGCGGCGTGATGATTCCCATCAGCGGTGGCCGCCTGCTGCTGCCCAATGCCACCGTGTCGGAGGTCATCACCCTGTCTACGCCGGAACCCATCGAGGGCACGCCGGACTGGCTGCTGGGTCGGGTCGGGTGGCGCGGCTGGCGATTGCCGCTGGTGGCGTTTTCGGCGCTGGCCGGCCTGCCCGAGCCGCAGGGCGTGCTCAACTCGCGCGTGACCGTGCTCAAGGTGTTCGGCGGCAACCCGCGCATGCCGTTCCTGACGCTGGTGACGCAGGGTTTCCCGCGCCTGACCACCATCAGCGACGACATCCTGGTGCCTGCCGACGACGAGGACGAGCCGGCGCCCGGCGTGCAGCAGCGCGTGCTGGTGCGCGACGAGGAAGCCATCATTCCCGACCTCGCCTTCATCGAGCGCGAAGTCTGGAATGCCCTGGAGGCCGCCGAAGCGGCCTGACCGATACCCGGAGACAGGGCGGGCACTTCCGCCTTGCCGTTTTTTCCAGCCGTCGTGCGGCGGATCAGATGTCCCCGTGGCATGCCAGGATCGCGGCCAGCACGGCCAGCCCGGCAGTCTCGGTGCGCAGAATGCGCGGGCCGAGCGCGAGGCCCGAGAACCCGGCGGATTCGAGCGCCGCCAGGTCGCGCTCGCCGAACCCGCCCTCGGGACCGACGACGATCGTGGCGCCGTCCTCGGGCATGGCCAGGTCGCGGATGCGCCGGTCGGCGCCGGGGACGAGGGCGAGGCGCAGGCCGGCGCCCGCATCCGCGTGGCGCAGCCATTCGGCGAGCGGTCGCGGCGGCTCGACCACGGGCAGGCATGCCCGCCCGCATTGCTCGCAGGCCGACGCGGCGACGGCCTGCCAGTGCCGGTGGCGCTTGTCCGCGCGCGCCGCGTCCAGGCGTATTTCGCTGCGCTCGCCGAACACCGGCACGATGCGTGTCGCGCCCAGCTCGGTGGCCTTCTGCACCACCAGGTCCATCTTGTCGCCCTTGGCCAGGCACTGCACCAGCGTCAACGGCCATGGCGATTCGCCGGCCGCTTCCCGGTGCGCCTGCAGGCGGACGCCGACCGCGTGGCCCTCGATGCGTTCGATGGTGCCGTCGTAATCGCGTCCGTCGCCGTTGAACAGCGTCAGCGCCTGCCCGGGCGCGAGGCGCAGCACGCGCACGGCATGCCGCGCGGCGGCGGGTGGAAGTTGCAGTTCGTCGACGCCGGCGAGGGGCATGTCGACGTGCAGGCGGATCCGGCGCATGGGCAATCGTCGTGTCAGGCAGAAGGCGGCGGGTTGGACGAATCGGGCGGGTGGTGCAGGTGGCCGAACAGCAGGGGCAGAAGCGCCAACAAGGCCAGCCCGCCCAGCGAGATCAGGATATAGGGATTGAACAGCATCGCCGTCAGATTGAAGTGGTGCTGCCCGCGCGCCAGCCCTTCGCGGATGCCGGCGCCGATGGTTGATTCGATGATCGACATGACCAGTGCTCCCGCGGCCGTGGCGCCGGAAAACAGTTTCAGCGGGCAGCGCAGCCAGGCCAGCGCCACGGTGACGCCGCCCCACGGCAGGCCGGGCGCCAGGCGCAGGAACAACGTGTAGTTGACCGGGTGGTGCGCATAGCCGTGGCGCAGGCGTTCGACCAGGGCCGGCGCCGGGCGGCGTTCCTTGCCCAGTGCCAGGCCGGTGGCAAAAAACAGCAGCCACGAGCCGAGCAGCACGCCCACGGTGGAGAGCACGGTGGCCTGCACGATGCCGAACAGCAGGCCCGCGGCCACGGTGACCACCACGCTGGCCGGAATGCCGGTAGCCACCACGATCGCCAGCAGGCCCACGTAGGCCAGCCGGGCGATCCACGGGAACCTGGCGATGGCCTCCTGCAGCTGGCTGTGGCTGTCGGCCAGCTGCTCGGGGCTGAGGTTGCCGAACGCGCCGGAGGCAAACAGGGCGATGCCGGTGGCGACCAGCACGACCAGGGGCAGCGCGGCGCGCAGGCGCTTCATCGCTGCCCGGATCGGGCGGCCCAGGTGTCGCGCAGGGTCACGGTTCGGTTGAAGACGGGATGTCCGGGCGAATGTTCCTTGCGGTCGGTGACGAAGTAGCCCAGGCGTTCGAACTGGAAGTGTGTTTCCGGCCCGATGCCGTCGACGGCGGCCGGCTCCAGCCAGGCGTCGACTTTCCTGCGCGAGCCGGGGTTGAGGTGATCCTGGTAACTGCCGTCACCCGCGTCCGGGTTGGCCACGTCGAACAGGCGGTCGTACAGGCGCACCTCGGCGGCCACCGCGTGGCGCGCGCTGACCCAGTGGATGGTGCCCTTGACCTTGCGGCCGGCCTCGGCGCGGCCGGGACGGGTCTCGGGATCGAGAACGACGTGGATTTCGCTGGCCACGCCCTCGGCGTCCTTGACCACGTCCACGCACTTGACGATGCCGATGCCGCGCAGGCGCACTTCGCCGTCGGGCTTCAGGCGGCGGAAGCCCTTGGGCGGCACCTCGGCGAAATCGTCGCGCTCGATCCACAGTTCGCGCGACAGCGGAATCCCGCGTTCGCCGAAGCTTTCGTTCTTGGGGTGGTTGGGGAAGCGGATGGTTTCCTCGTGGTCTTCCGGCAGGTTGTCGATGACCAGCCTGAGCGGGTCGAGCACGGCCATGCGGCGCGGTGCGCTGGCGTCCAGATCCTCGCGCACGCAGCCTTCCAGCACGCCCATCTCGATCACGCTGTTCTGTTTGCTGACGCCGGCACGCTGCCAGAAGGTGCGGATGGCGGCCGGCGTGAAACCGCGCCGGCGCACGCCGGCCAGGGTCGGCAGGCGCGGGTCGTCCCAGCCGTCGACCAGGCCGTCGGCGACCAGCTGCGCCAGCTTGCGCTTGCTCATCACGGTGAAGTCGAGGTTGCCGCGCGAGAACTCGATCTGGCGCGGCTTGGAGGCTTTCACCGGCAGCCCCGCGTCGGCCAGGTCCTGCCACAGTTCCGGATGGCCGGCCAGGTCCACGGCATCGACGAACCAGTCGTAGAGCGGGCGGTGGTCCTCGAATTCCAGCGTGCAGAACGAATGCGTGATGCCTTCCAGCGCGTCGGACAGGCAGTGCGCGTAGTCGTACATCGGGTAGATCGGCCAGGCCGAACCCGCGCGCGGATGCGCCAGCTTGCGGATGCGGTAGATGGCCGGGTCGCGCAGGTTGATGTTGCCGGCGGCCATGTCGATCTTCGCGCGCAGGGTCTTCTCGCCGTCGGCGAACTCGCCGGCGCGCATGCGCTTGAACAGGTCCAGGTTCTCCTCGACCGAACGCTCGCGGAACGGCGAGGGCCGGCCGGGCTCGGTGAGCGTCCCGCGGTATTCACGCATCTGTTCGGCGTCGAGGTCGTCCACGTAGGCCTTGCCGTCGGCGACCAGCTTGAGCGCGCCGCGGTAGAACACCTCGAAATAATCCGAGGCATGGCATTCGGCGCTCCATTCGAAACCCAGCCAGTTCACCTCGTCCTTGATGGCGGCGGTGAAGGCGGGGTCTTCCTTGCCCGGGTTGGTGTCGTCCAGGCGCAGGTTGCAGCGGCCCTCGAACTCGGCGGCGATGCCGAAGTCCAGGCAGATCGCCTTGGCGTGGCCCAGGTGCAGGTGGCCGTTGGGTTCGGGCGGGAAACGGGTCTGGATCGCGGCGTGCTTGCCCGAGGCCAGGTCGTCCATGACGATCTGGCGGATGAAGTTGTGTACGGGGGGTGTTTCGTTCGCCATCGGAGCCGTCGCGCGAGCAGGGATTGAAAGGGCCAGAGTCTACCTCATGCCGGTGTTCCGAAGCCGTTCGCACCGGGAAACTTGCTTTGCCGGCAGGGCACGATTAGCTTGTCGGTCATGCACACGGTCTATCACGCCGAAACCCTGGTCGATGCCCACCTGGTCAAGGACTATCTCGAACAGGCGGGCGTGCCGGCATTCATTTCCGGCGAGTACCTGACCGGCGGCGTCGGCCAGCTGCCGGCGCGCGATTTCATCACCGTCGGCGTGCCGGACAGCTGCGTGCCGGCGGCCGAGCCGCTGGTCCGCGAGGTGACGGCGATGCTGGCCGAGGCGCGGCACGAACAGGCAACGGCGGAACGGGACGACGACGATCCCGGTTTCCTGCCTTTCGCATGCTGAGACAACCCACTTGCAAGGAATCCAGATGCCCGAGTGGACATCGCTGATCCGCGACATACCCGATTTTCCCGAGACCGGCATCCGGTTCAAGGACGTGACCCCCTTGCTGGCCGATGCCGACGGCTTCGCGGCCTGCCTGTCCGACCTCGCCGCGCCGTGGCGCGGACAGGACATCGACATGGTGTGCGGCATCGAATCGCGCGGCTTCATCTTCGGTGCCGCACTGGCGCCGATGCTGGGCGCGGGCTTCGTCCCGCTGCGCAAGGCCGGCAAGCTGCCCGCCGCCACCGAGGGCGTGGAGTATGCGCTGGAGTACGGCCGGGCGCGCCTGGAAATCCACCGCGATGCGCTGGCCCCCGGGCAACGGGTACTGCTCGTCGACGACGTGCTGGCGACCGGCGGTACCCTGGCGGCATCGCGCGAGCTGATCGAACGCCTGGGTGCCGAAGTGGCGGGCGCGACCGTGGTGCTGGAGCTGGCGTTCCTCGACGGCCGCTCGCGCTGGGCGCAGGGCGTGCCCCTCGAAGCGCTGGTGCATTGTCCGTCGTAGGAGCCTGCCTTGCGCGCGATGGCCGGATTACTCCGCAAATCGGCCCGTCGCCTGCAAGACGGGCTCCTGCCGGTGAGGCATGGATCGTCGTGCCTTGCGGATCAACAGGACGGCCAGGCCCGCGATGAAGGCGGCATACGCATACTGGGTCAGCGAGACCCCGGTACCGAAGGGGAACCAGATGTAGGGCACGCCCAGCGCCGCCAGTTCGCCGCTGAACTGGCTGACCGCGACTGCCAGCGTGGTGGCGAACGCGAGCAGGCGATCCGGCTGCGGCTTGCGCAGCCCGCCGACGGCGGTAGCCAACAGCACGATGGCCATGGGAATGCGCCAGATCGGCTTCAGCGTGGAAAAAATGTCGTGGGGCAATGCAAGCACCAGCACCACGCCCAGCAGCGCGACGATGCCGATGGCGCGCGTCAGCCATCGCCAGCGTTCCAACTGGTACCAGTGGCGCCATGCCATGACCCAGGCCGCCAGCCCCGGCGGTACCAGCATCCGATGCACGGCGAGATACACCGACAGGTTTTCGAACGATGCCCAGTAATAAACCGCCTGGTTGAGCCTGTACGCCGCGGTCAGCAACAGTGCCGCGCACAGCCAGTGGGCAAAGCGCCCGGGCTGGGCCGCGCGGAAGCACCAGGCCAGTATCGCCAGCAACAGGAAGGCCAGGGGCTCGGCAACCTCGACCACGTAACCCTTGATCGTCTGCAACCACTGCATCCGGTACTGTGCGGCGACGGCCTTGCCCGTACCGAGCACGGGAGCGATGTGGATGCCGCCCGCATCCGATGTGCGCCCCAATCCGGGACGCATCCAGACGCGGATCGCGATGACGGCGTCGCGGGTGGGCACGGCCCCGGGAGGCAGGGGGAAAATCCGCGGCTTGCTGCTGTAGACGACGGGATCCCTGCCCGAAAAATCGCCCGAGCCGCCGACCAGGACCCCGTTCCAGAACACCTGGTAGGCATCTTCCACGTACGCGGGCGCGAGCAGGGCGAGGGGCGTGCCGGCGGGGCTGTCGACGGCAACGTGCAGGCGGTACCACGCGTATCCCGTGAGGTCCCCGTGGCCACGCGCCCGCCAGCCCGGCACGTAGTTCGTGAGCCCCACGTCGCCGTCGTGGGCACCGGGCGCGGGCGTGAGGTCGACGGTTTCCCAGCGCGCGTCGTCGAAATCCGGCGCGGCCCAGCGCATGTCGTCGCCAGGATGGAAGCGCCACGGGCCGGTCAGCAGGCGGGACGCCTGGCCGATACGGATCCGCATCGCCGGCTCCGGTCCGTTCGTCTCGTTCGGGCTCGAACGGGCGGCCTGCGCGCAAACGGATGGCAAGGCGGATACCGCAACGGCGATCAGGATGATGATGCTGCAGAACCAGGCTTTCATGCACGAGCATTCCTGCGAAAAAGTGGACGCCGGTAGATCGTCGAAAATCTCTCCCTTGGCGTCATTCGAACTCCCACGGGATCGAACACAACATTTGCGTGGATGCATCCAGCATGCGCAACGCCGGGTCCGCGGGTCAACGCATTTTCTGCGAACGGTACGCATGACCCGGTGAGCGGGCTTGCCGCAAGCCGCCGCAGCGGGCACGCTCGGGGCATGAAGCTGCCGCGCCCGAGCATCCTGCTGCTGGCCACCGTCATCCTGTGGACGGTGGCCTATGCCGCATGGACGGCGGGTTCGATGCTGGAACCCGCGCCGTTTGCACTGGAGCGTGCGTTGCGCCGCATTCCCGAGTGCGTGATCGGCGCGCTGTTGTGCCTGGGCATCGGTCGCGTGCTGGCCGGCATGCAGGGCCGGTCGACGCGCCGGATCACGGTGGTCGCGATCGCGCTGGTACTGGGTGCCAGCCTGGTGCACGCCTGCGTCAACGAACTGGCGTTCTACGTGATCGTTCCGCGCTGGGGCAGCCCGGAGTGGGAAGACATTCCCAGCGTGATCATGAGCGACTTCTGGGTGTTCGCGGCGTGGGTGCTGCTGTACTTCGCGCTCTCCGCCGATGCCGCCCGCCGCGATCGCGAGGTGCACCTGGCGCGGGCCAGCGAACAGGCGATCGATGCGCAACACAAGTTGCTGGTGCAGCAGATCAATCCGCATTTCCTGTTCAACGCGCTCAATACCGTCTACGCGCTGGTGCTGGAGGATGACAACGCGCGCGCCAGGCGCAGCCTGCTTGCCCTGTCGTCGTTCCTGCGGCGCTCGCTGGAACCGGGCACGCCGCTGAAGGTGCCGCTGTCACGCGAACTGGAGTCGGTGCGCGATGGTCTGGAGATCGAGATGGCGCGCTTCGGCGAACGGTTGCGGCTGGTCGAAAAGATTCCCGATGAGTTGCTGGACCGTGTCGTGCCCAACCTGATCCTGCAGCCGCTGGTGGAAAACTGCGTCAAGCACGGCCTGCGCGGGCACGCGGGTTCCATGACCATCACCTTGTCCGCGACGCTGGAAGACGACGCCATGGTCCTGCGCGTGGAGAACGACGGTGCCGTTGCCAGGGAAACCGTGAGTCACGGGGTCGGCCTGAGCCACGTCGCGCAGCGCCTGCGGCTGCTTTACGGGGAGCGCGGCGGGATGGAGGTTCGTCCTCGCGAGCATGGCGGCTTCGTGGCGTGCATTCGATTGCCGGGCGACGCATGATGGACGAGTCCCTGCGCGCCCTGGTCGTCGACGACGAGCCGCCCGCGCGGAAAGCGTTGATCCGGCTGTTGCGCGACGTGCCGCGCGTGGACGTGGTCGGCACGGCGTCGAACGGTGTCGAGGCGCTGGAAGTGCTGGCGCATGAGCCGGTCGATCTCCTGTTCCTCGACATCGAGATGCCGATGCTGGCCGGCCTGCAGCTCGCCGCGCGACTGCGGCCGACGGCGACGCCCGCCGTGGTCTTCGTCACGGCCTGGCCGCAATATGCCGTCGACGCGTTCGACGTGGATGCCGCCGACTACCTGCTGAAACCGGTCGATCCCGCGCGCCTGGTGACGGCGGTCGAGCGGGCGCGGCAGCACATGGTGCGACCGGAACTGGAAACTTCGGTGAAGATCCTGCGCGCCCGCCAGCCCGTGTCCGAGGGGCCGGATCACGTGTGGGTGGAACATGGCCATTCGCGCCTGCGCCTGGCGCTCGAGGACATCGAATGGTTTGCCGCCGATGGCGATTACGTGCAGGCGCACACGGCCGAGCGCGGTTACCTGATGCGCGGCTCTCTCGGCGGATTGGAGGCGACGTTGCCGGAAGCGCGGTTCCTGCGCGTGCATCGTTCGACGCTGGTCAACGTGGATGCGGTGACGCGCGTCGCCACGGTCAACGGCCGGTTGCAATTGACCACGCGTTCCGGCGCGACGCTCAAGGTCGGTCGACGCGCACGCAGTCGTGTTCGGCGGCAACTGGAAGGGGGCCTCGAATGACTCGATGCTTGCGAATGACGACTCATCTTTTTGTTGTGTGGGAGCGAGCCCTGCTCCTGCAGGACACCGCAAGTCAAGGATTTTCCCTGTTTGCGATTGTCATAAACGAAGTCCCCGCGCATGGTGAGGTATCGAAGCATCACCACGAACGGAAATAGGTCTTGGCTGGAACGGGCAAAGGTGGTTTTTTGAGGCAATCCTGAACGGCCAGGTGCTGCATCGTCCCGTCATCGAAAATCGGCCGCCAGCGCGCGGTGTTGTTCCGGATTCAGCCTTGTCTCGACCGGCATGGCCGGCAACGTCGAGGCCAGGGTGACGCCGGCGCCGTTCTTCCAGGCGGCAATCATGTCCGGTTCCAGTTCGAAGCGCAGGAAGTGCACGGCCGAGGTGCGCGTGTCGTCGCTGCGATCGATGTCCTCGTCGGCGATCGCGATGACCGGCGCGTGATCGTCCACGCACAGGGTGATGGCCTTTTCCAGGCCACGCAGGCGGACCAGTTCCCGCTGGCGCTCGCCGGGATCCTCGTACTCCACCAGCATGGTGGCCTTGAGGTTGCCGCCGTCGGGGATCAGCGGGTTGTAGGTGTCCAGTTCGTCGCGGATGCCGGCATCCTCGAAGATGCGTTCCACGCGCAGCATTTCCTGGATCTGGTAGTGGATGCTGAGGCGGTCTTCGAACAGCAGCGTGAGATGCTCGCCCACGTGCACGGTGCGTGGTTTCTTGTGCGCCATCACCTTGGCGCGGAAGGCCGGGCGCTCGCGTGCGTAGTCTTCGAGGCTGTACAGGTCGTCGCGGGTCAATGGTTTCATGGCGTGATTGTTGACTGATGTTGATCGGAGCGGGTAGGGCGGGCACTGCCCGCCATGAAGCATTCATACACGTCCAGGCATCTTTCGGCGGGCAGTGCCCGCCCTACTCGATTCCGTAAGCTTTGCGCAGCAGGCTCACGGGATGTTCCTGTCCCGGTTCACCGCCAAGCCCGTGCGCGATGTGCGCGCCGGCCAGCGGGCAGTCGCTGGTGAAGTGGTCGGAGTCGGCCTTTTGCACGCGTCGTTCCACCGGGCGGGCGATCTTGCGCGAGTTGTCGTAGGTCTTGTGCTTGACGCCGTAGGTGCCGTCGTGGCCGGAGCAGCGTTCGATGGCGACGACTTCGGTGTCGGGCACCAGTTGCAGGATCTCGCGCGTTTTCGGACCGATCTTCTGCACGCGCTGGTGGCAGGCGACCTGCCAGGCGATCTTGCCCAGCGAGTGCTTGAAGTCGGTCCTGAGCAGGCCGGCCTTGTGGCGTTCGGCCAGGTATTCGAAGGGGTCGAAGAAGTGGTCGCGCACCAGCGCCACGTCCTCGTCGTCGGGGAACATCAGCGGCAGTTCCTGCTTGAACATCAGCACGCAGGAAGGGATGGGCGCGGTGAAGTCCCAGCCGTCGTGCGCCATCGCGGCGAGCACCGGGATGTTGCGCTGCTTGTACTTGGTGACGGTGGCCAGGTCGCCCAGCTCGAACTTGGGCATGCCGCAGCATTGTTCGGATGCCACCAGGCGCGACGGAACGGCGTTGTGCGCGAGTATCGCCGCCAGGTCCTCGACGATGTCCGGGTGCGAGTGATCGCAGTAGCAGGTGGCGAACAATGCCAGCTTGCCGCTGGTGCGTCCGGCCGGCGTCGCTTCGCCATCGCCGTCAAGGTGTTTCAGGCGCTTGCGCGCGGTCGGACGATGGTACTCGGGCACGTCGGCGCGGGCGTCCACGCCCATGGCCTTTTCGAGCAGCTTGCGCGCGGTCTTGTTGCGGTTGGCGGCGTTGACGGTCTGCACCACCACCGGAATGGAGGCCAGCTTGCCGACGCCGCGGGTATTGGACAGGACCCTGGCCGACAGCGGCGCGCCGTGCTCGCGGAACTGGACCGCCTTGGCGCGCAGCATCAGGTGCGGGAAGTCCACATTCCACGGGTGCGGCGGCGTGTAGGGGCATTTGACCTGGTAGCAAAGGTCGCACAGGTAGCATTGCTCGGTGACTTTGGCGTAGTCGGCCTTGTCCACGCCCTCGACGTCCATGCTTGCGTTTTCGTCGATCAGGTCGAACAGGGTGGGAAAGGCCTGGCACAGGTTCACGCAGCGGCGGCAGCCGTGGCAGATGTCGAACACGCGCTGCATTTCCGACTCGAGCGAGCCCCGGTTCCAGAAATCGGCGTCCTCCCAGCCCAGGGGATGACGCGTCGGCGCCTCCAGGTTGCCTTCGCGCGTGTCGCTGGCCGATTCGGTCATGGGGGTGTCTCCGACATAAGCTGCATAGGGTTCGGGATCGGGGACCAGGGACTCGGTCATTTGCAAAATGGCGTGTAGGGCGGGCACTGCCCGCCGAATGCAACCTTACGGGCACACGTGACTCCCATGGCGGGCAGTGCCCGCCCTACGCGAGGATGATCCGGTCCCCGGTCCCCGGTCCCCGGGGTTTACTCCATATCGTTCAACGCCTTGGTAAACCGATTGGCGTGCGAACGCTCGGCCTTGGCCAGGGTCTCGAACCAGTCGGCGATTTCCTCGAAACCTTCCTCGCGCGCGGTCTTGGCCATGCCGGGGTACATGTCGGTGTACTCGAAGGTTTCGCCGGCGATGGCGCTTTCCAGGTTGAGCCGGGTGTCGCCGAAGGGCTTGCCGGTGGCCGGGTCGCCCACGTCCTCGAGGTATTCCATGTGGCCGTGCGCGTGCCCGGTCTCGCCTTCGGCGGTGGAACGGAACACGGCGGAAACGTCGTTGTAGCCTTCGACGTCGGCCTTGGAAGCAAAGTACAGGTAACGGCGGTTGGCCATCGATTCACCGGCAAAGGCGTCTTTCAGGCTTTGCTCGGTCCTGGAACCTTTCAACTCGCTCATGATGCACCTCGTGGCGTTGGCTGGAGGGAGGCGCGGGCATGATGCACCGCGACACGTTCACCGTAGCGCGTCGGCGGGTGTTATGAAAATCAATTGTTTATATGGTTTCAATAGGCAAAACAAATAACAGAAAGTGTTTTCCGCGATGAATGCGGTCGGCCCCGGTATTCCTTGCCGGCGCGTCCGGCAGGCCGGTGTTTACGCCGTGGACGAAGCGCGCGGAGCTTTCCGTGGCGGCGTGGCGACGCTGTGCGCATCGAACAGGTCCGCCGGCAGCGCCTTGAACACGCCCGCCAGTTGCAGCAGGAAATCCGCCTTGGCCGAACTCTTGCGCCACAGCATGGCGATGCGCCGGTGCGGCGGGTGGCCGCGGAATTCCGTCAGGTGCACGTTGGGTGCCCGCGCCACCGGCGGCTTGACCGCCAGGGTGGGCAGCAGCGTGATGCCGACGCCGGCGGCCACCATCTGCCGCAGGGTTTCCAGGCTGGTGGCGCGGAAGCCGCTTTTTTCACCGGCGCCGGCGAGGTGACATACCTCCAGCGCCTGGTCGCGCAGGCAGTGGCCGTCTTCCAGCAGCAGCAGGTTCTGGTCGGCCAGGTCGGCCAGCTTGAGCGCGCGCTTGCTGGTCAGCGGATGGCCCTCGGGCACCGCCAGCAGGAACGGTTCCTCGAACAGGAATTCGGCGTGCAGGTGTTCGTCGTGGACGGGCAGGGCGACGATGCCGGCATCCAGCTTGCCTTCGCGCAGGCGCTTGAGCACTTCCTCGGTTTTTTCCTCGACCAGCAGCAGTTCCAGGCGCGGAAAGCGCTCGTGGATCAGCGGCACCACGTGCGGCAGCAGGTAGGGCCCCAGGGTGGGAAAGATGCCCAGGCGCAGCGTGCCCGATTCCGGATCGCTGGTGCGTCGCGCCACGTTGCGGATCTGCTCGACTTCGTCGAGCACCGCGCGCGCACGCTGGGCGATGTCGCGGCCCACTTCCGTCAGCAGGGCCTGGCGCGGCGTGCGCTCGATCAGCGTGACGCCCAGTTCGTCCTCCAGCTTGCGGATCTGGGTGGACAGGGTGGGCTGGCTGACGAAGCAGGCTTCGGCGGCGTGGCCGAAATGGCGATGTTCGGCCAGGGCCACCAGATATTGCAGGTCGCGCAGGTTCATGCCGGGCCTCGTTGATAGCTTGGATCTATCTTTTATTGCAACATCATCATCAACTTCGATGATCGTTTTTGCAAGCCGGATGCCGTGCCTTCCGGCACGTGACGTCGCGCCGTGTTCATGGTTATCTGGGAGACTCAACATTTTTGTCCCCCGGAGAGCTTCCATGCGCCGATTCGTCCGACCCCTCGCCTTTACCGCATTGGCCGTCTGTTGCAGCGCGGCCCTTGCCGCCTCGACCACCGACAAGCCGCCGCTGGAGCGCCTGCCGGGCTGGGCCGTTCCCGAGGCCTACACGCTGGATTTCCGCATCGATCCGGCCAAGTCGAACTTCTCCGGGACGACCGCGATCCAGGTCGAGCTGAAAAAGGCCTCCGACCATGTCTGGCTGCACGGCAAGGACCTGAAGGTGTCCAGCGTGACCGTCACCGACGCGGACGGCAACGAGCACGAAGCCACCTGGGTGGACGCCGCGCCCAAGGCCGGCGTGGTGCGCGTCGACTTCGGCCAGACCCTCGATCCGCAGGAAATCACCCTGACGTTCGAGTTCAAGGCGCCCTTCAACCAGCGCCTGGAGGGGTTGTACAAGGTGGTCAGCGGCGGCGATCCGTACGTGATGACGCAGATGGAGCCGATCAGCGCGCGCTTCGCCTTTCCCAGTTTCGACGAGCCCGGCTTCAAGACGCCCTACGACATCACCATGACCATCCCCGACGCCGACAAGGGCTTCGCCAACACCCGGCTGGTGAAGAAGACCGAGGACGGTGATGGCTGGAAAACCCTGACCTTCGCCACCACCAAGCCGCTGCCGACCTACCTGGTGGCCTACGCCGTCGGCCCGTGGAGCGTGAACGAGGGGCCGTCGATCAAGCCCGACAAGTACCGCAGCGAGCCGATACCGCTGCGCGGCATCGCGGCCAGGGGCAAGGCCAAGTACATGGACTACATCCTCGGCCAGACGCCGGCGATCATCCGCACGCTGGAGAACTACTACGGCTTCGGTTATCCGTTCGGCAAGCTGGACCTGGTGGCGGTACCCGATTTCTCCGCCGGCGCCATGGAAAACGCCGGTTTCGTCACCTTCCGCGACTACCTGCTGCTGCTCAAGCCCGATTCGGCCAAGCGCTACTACCGCAGCGCCTTCAACGTCACCGCGCACGAGCTGGCGCACCAGTGGACGGGCGACACCGTGACCCTGGACTGGTGGAACGACCTCTGGCTGAACGAGTCCTTCGCCACCTGGATGCAGCAGAAGATCACCCAGAAGCTGCATCCGGAATACCGCGCCGACCTGTCGCGCGTCGAGGGTGCCGAAGGCGCCATGCACATGGACAGCCTGGTCAGCTCGCGCATGATCCGCCAGCCGATCACCGGCAACGGCGACATCCAGACCGCGTTCGACGGCATCACCTACCAGAAGGGCGCCGCCGTGCTCGGCATGTTCGAGAACTACGTCGGCAAGGACACCTTCCGCAAGGGCATGCGCGCGTACATCCAGAAGTACAAGTTCGGCAACGCCAAAGCCGAGAACCTGGTCGATTCCATCGCCGAAGCCGCCGGCAAGGGCGAGCGCTTCAAGAAGGCCTTCAAGAGTTTCCTCAACCAGACCGGCGTGCCCGAAGTCACCACCCGGCTCGACTGCAGCGGCGAGCATCCGGTGCTGCACCTGACCCAGAGCCGCTATCTGCCGCTGGGTTCCAAGGGCGACCCCGACCGCATCTGGGGCATCCCGGTGACGGTGCGCGACCCGGCCGGCGTCACCTCCACCCTGCTGGACACGAAAACCGGCAGCATGACGCTGGCCGGCAGCGAGTGCCCGGCCTGGTACATGCCCAACGCCAGCGGCAACGGCTACTACCGCTTCAGCATGGCCGACGACGACATGGCCAAGCTCAACGCCAACATCGACCAGCTCAACGATGCCGAGAAGCTGGCCTATGCCGACGCCGTCGGCGCCGCCTTCCATCGTGGCGAGATCGACGCCCACCAGGCGCTGGCGATCCTGCCCGAGCTGGCTTCCGCCGAGACCGTGGACGTGGCGCTGGCGCCGCTGGATACCTTCGGCTGGATCTGGCGTCACCTGGCGCAGACCGATGCGCAGAAGGCGAAGCTGAAGGACATGATCAAGGCTGCCTACCTGCCGCGCCTGCAGAAGCTGGGTTACCGGCGCGTCGAGGGCGAATCGGGCGATGCCGTGCAGATGCGCTCGGTGCTGGCCGGCGTGCTGGGCCTGACCGTGAAGGTGCCCGAAGTGCGCCAGGCGCTGCTCGAGCAGGGCGATGCCGTGCTCGATGCCGACCCCGACGGCAAGCTGAACTGGGACGCGGCCAATTCCGACCTGCTCGGCACCGTGCTGGCGGCCGAAGTGCAGGTGCACGGCAAGCCGGTCATCGACACGCTGATGAAAAAACTGGGCACGGTCACCAATCCGGCCCATCGCAACGCCATGCTGGCCGCCCTGCGCCAGGCCGAGGGCGAGCAGGCCGAACGCGTGCGCGACTTCGCCCTGGGCGACAGCGTCAAGGTCGGCGAGATGCGCCTGATCTATGTCGATCGCGACAATGCCGAAGACCGCACCGCCAGCTGGAACTGGTTCGTCAAGAACTACGACAAGGTGGTGGCGCGCACCGGCACCTTCGGCACCGGCTACCTGCCGCGCATGGGTGGCGGCTGTTCCGTGGCCGAGGCCAAGCGCAACAGCGCGTTCTTCAAGCCCAGGCTGAAGGACCTGCCGGGCGCCGACCGCGGCCTGGCGCAGACCAACGAGGCCACGCTGCTTTGCGCGGCCCTGAAGAAGGCGCAGGATCCGAAGGCGATCATGAAGTAATCGCGGCGCTTGCGTCGCACGGGGAAGGCGGGCATTGCCCGCCCGACCCGAAATGCATGCATCCCGCGGGTATCGAATCGTGTAGGGCGGGCACTGCCCGCCGTTCTTGTGCCGCACGGGTAAAATGAGCCGCTCCCGTGCCATCCCGCGAGATCCCCACATGGCGGACCAACCCACGCTGCGCACCATGCTGGCGAACGCCACGGCCAGGCTGGGCGAGCGTCTTGATGCCGAATGGCTGCTCATGCACGTCCTCGGCGTGGAACGGGCGTGGTTGTTCGCGCATGCGACCGACCGCATGGATGCCGCGAAGACGGCGCAGTTCCAGGCACTGGTCGAGCGCCGCGCGGCCGGCGAACCGGTCGCCTACCTGACCGGCCGTCGCGGATTCTGGTCGCTGGATCTGGAGGTCACGCCGGCGACGCTGATCCCGCGGCCGGAAACCGAGGAACTGGTGGAACAGGCCTTGTCGCGCCTGCCGGTGGACTCAGCCTGCACGGTGGCCGATCTCGGCACCGGCAGCGGCGCCATCGCGCTGGCCGTCGCCGACGAGCGACCGCGGGCGCGCGTGCTGGCCACCGATGCCAGCGTGGCGGCCCTGGCCGTGGCGCGTGCCAATGCACGCCGGCTTGGCTTGTCCCATGTGGAGTTCGCGCAAGGTGACTGGCTGGCGCCGCTGGCGGGCAGGCGTTTCGACGTGATCGTTTCCAACCCGCCGTACATCGAGGCGGATGATCCGCATCTCGGACAGGGCGACCTGCGTCACGAACCGGCCACGGCGCTGGTGTCTGGCGCGGACGGCCTCGACGCCATCCGCGTCATCGTGCGTTGTGCCCGTGATCACCTGGAACCGGGCGGTTGGCTGCTGCTGGAGCATGGCTGGAACCAGGGCGAGGCGGTGCGTGCGCTGTTGCGCGAGGCAAGCTACGCAGAAATCTTCACGGCCACCGATCTCGAAAACCGGGATCGCGTCACCGGTGCCTGCCGGCCTTCACCTGCGTTGCGGGCATCGTGACGGAAAGGGATCAGCCGTTGGCCGCGTCGGCCGGCCTCACTCCGGGAAAGCGCGCGACGATGGCCCGGCGCAGCTGGTCGATGTCCAGCCCGGCAATGGCCAGCACTTCCTCGCGGCTGCCGTGTTCCAGGAAGGCATCCGGCAGGCCCAGGTGCAGGATCGGCAGGGTGACGCCGTGCGCGGCCAGGCATTCGGCCACGCCTGTCCCGGCACCCCCGGCGATGGCGTTGTCTTCCAGGGTGACGAAGGCGTCATGGGATCTGGCCAGCTCGAGGATCAGGGGCTCGTCGAGCGGCTTGACGAAGCGCATGTTGACCAGCGTGGCGTCGAATTCCGCGGCCAGTTCGGCAGCCGGGGCCAGCATGGCGCCGAAGCTCAGCAGTGCCGGGCCGTGGCCGCGGCGGCGCAACTCGGCCTTGCCGACGGGCAGGGTGTCCAGGGCCTCGTCCATGGCGACGCCGGTGCCCGCACCGCGCGGATAGCGCACGGCGGCCGGCCCTTCGTGCCGGTAGGCCGTGGAGAGCATGGCGCGGCATTCGCGCTCGTCGGCCGGGGCCATCACCACCATGTTGGGCAGGCAGCGAAGGTAGGTGAAATCGAAGCTGCCACTGTGCGTGGCGCCGTCCGGGCCGACCACGCCGGCGCGGTCGATGGCGTAGGTGACGTCCAGATTCTGCAATGCCACGTCGTGGATGGCCTGGTCGTAGGCGCGCTGCAGGAAGGTGGAGTAGATCGCCACCACCGGCTTGGCGCCCTCGCAGGCCATGCCGGCGGCCAGCGTCACCGCATGCTGCTCGGCGATGGCGACGTCGAAATAGCGCTCGGGGTATGTCTTCGAAAAACGCACCAGCCCGGAGCCTTCGCGCATGGCCGGAGTGATGCCGACCAGGCGCTCGTCGGCGGCGGCCATGTCGCACAGCCAGTCGCCGAACACCTGCGTGTAGGTGGGCGGCTTGCCAGTCGCCGTCTTCTTGTGCACGCCGGCGGCGGGGTCGAACGGGCCGACGGCGTGGTATTCGATCTGCGCCTCCTCGGCCGGCGCGTAGCCCTTGCCCTTGGTGGTCACCACGTGCAGCAGGCGCGGGCCGGGCAGGTCCTTGACCGCGCGCAATGCCTTGACCAGGGCCTCCATGTCGTGGCCGTCGATGGGGCCGGTGTAGTTGAAGCCGAGTTCCTCGAACAGCGTGGACGGCACCAGCATGCCCTTGGCGTGTTCCTCCCAGCGCTTGGCGAAGCGGCCGACCGTGGACTGGCTCGGGATGGCCTGCCTGGCGCGCTCGCGCAGCAGGTTGAGGCGACGGCTGGCGAGGATGCGCGCCAGCATGCGCGTCAGGGCGCCGACGTTTTCGCTGATCGACATGCCGTTGTCGTTGAGGATCACCAGCATGTCCGGGCGCACGTCGCCGGCGTGGTTCATGGCCTCGAAGGCCATGCCGGCGCTCATGGCGCCGTCGCCGATCACGGCCACCACCTTGCGCGCGTCGTCCCGGCGCTGGTTGGCGATCGCCATGCCCAGCGCGGCCGAGATCGAGGTCGACGAGTGGCCGACGCCGAAGGTGTCGTAATCGCTTTCCTCGCGGCGCGGGAACGGCGCCAGGCCGTCCTTCTTCTTGATCGTGGTGATGCGGTCGCGACGCCCGGTGAGGATCTTGTGCGGGTAGCACTGGTGGCCGACGTCCCAGACCAGGCGGTCC
>CAZBZD010000013.1:0-21676 GCA_964496295.1 uncultured Rhodanobacteraceae bacterium
GGAGTGAAGGAACTGCTGGTGATCTCGCAGGACACCAGCGCCTACGGCGTGGACCTGAAATACGCCGGGCGCGAATGGCACGGCAAGACGTATCGCACGCGCATGACCGAGCTGTGCCAGGGCCTGGGCGAACTGGGCGCCTGGGTGCGCCTGCACTACGTGTACCCGTACCCGCACGTCGACGAGCTGATGCCGCTGATGGCCGAGGGCAAGATCCTGCCGTACCTGGACATCCCGTTCCAGCACGCCAGCCCGCGCATCCTGAAGCTGATGAAGCGGCCCGGCAACATCGAGAAAACCCTCGATCGCGTCCGCGCCTGGCGCCGCGAAGTGCCCGATCTCACCCTCCGCAGCACTTTCATCGTCGGTTTTCCGGGCGAGACGCAGGCCGAGTTCGAGGAGTTGCTGGATTTCCTGCGCGAGGCGGAACTCGACCGCGTCGGCGCCTTCGCCTATTCGCCGGTCGACGGCGCGCGCGCCAACGAGCTGCCCGATCCGGTGCCCGAGGAAGTGCGCGAGGATCGCCTGGAGCAGTTCATGGCCGTTCAGGCGGAAGTTTCCGCCGCCAGGCTGAAGCGCAAGATCGGGCAGACGCTGGAGGTGCTGGTCGATGCCGTCGACGCGGCCGGTGCCGTGGCGCGCTCCAGTGCCGATGCGCCGGAAATCGACGGCGTGGTACGCATCCGCGATGGCCGGGACCTGCGCCCGGGCCAGTTCGTGAAGGTGCGGGTGGAATCCTCCGGCACGCACGACCTGGCCGCGTGCCTGGTGCCCGGGCAGCCGGTTCCCGGCCGGTCGGCTACCGGTCAGTCAGCGTTGCCGGGGTTCCTGTAGAGTCGAATCGTCTTCGCTCCCAGACGGTATCCCCATGAATGCATCCATCGAGTTCCGCCATTCCCGTGTCCGCTGCTGGTTCGGCACCTGCCTGGTCGCACTGGCGCTGCTGCTGCCGTGCATCGCCATGGCGCAGACACCCGGGCTTTCCGAGGCCGATCGCGCCGACATCCACGCGTTTACCCTGAACAACGACGTACTGGACCGCCTGCAGGCGGTGAAGGACGAAGGGCGCGCGATGGACATCAAGAAGTCGCACCTGGACATGAAGAAGGTGCACTCGCTGGACGACATGGCCGGGCAGATGGTGGCCGCCGATCCGCGCGTCAAGCCGCTGCTGGCCAAGCACGGGTTCACGCCGCGCCAGTTCCTGGTGGCCAACCTGGCGCTGGTCAGCACGGTGATGACGGTCCGGTACGCCGAGAAGTCGGGCCAGGAAAAATCCCTCGAGGGCCAGCTCAATCCGGCCAACGTGCGTTTCTACAAGTCGCACAAGGCGGCCATCGACGCGCTGGTCAATCCGGCGCCGGCCTCGACGTCGCCCTGACGGGCGGCCTCAGGGCGTGGTGGGCGGGTAGTCGATGCCGACCACGCAGAAGGTGACCCGGCCAGCGGGCAGGTCCGCCTCGAATTCGTCGTCGATGCGCTTTTTCAGCAGCGCGCGGGCCAGCGGCGAGTCGATGCTGATCCAGCCGTGCCGGGCATCGGTCTCGTCCGGGCCGACGATGCGGTAGCGCCGGACGGCGCCGGTCCGCGCCTCTTCGAGAGTCACCCTGGCGCCGAAAAAGACCGTGTCGCGCGTCGCCGGGGCGGCATCGACCACCTGCAGCGAGGGAATGCGCTTGCTCAGGTAGCGCACGCGCCGGTCGATCTCGCCCAGCTGTTTCTTGCGGCAGGTGTACTCGGCGTTTTCCGAGCGGTCGCCCTCGGCCGCGGCCGCCGCCAGCGCCTTGACCACCTCGGGGCGACGCCGATGCCACAGCTCGTCCAGCTCCGCCTTGAGGGCGTCGAAACCGGCACGGGTGATGATCCGCGTGGATTTGGGTTGCGGGGGGCGCCAGCGACTCATACGGCATCTTTACTTCCGGATCGCAGATTATACGAAGCCGCCTTGAGTCGTGTCCGGGCGGCCGCTAACGTGTGCGACTGTCTTTTGTCCGGGGAGTCGAGGTGTCCGTGTTGTTGCAGCGTTTCGTGCTGGTCGTGCTGGCCGCTTCATGTGTGGTGCTGGCCGGTTGCGCCGGCCAGGGTGTCCGTTCTTCCGGGCCGGCGGATGTCAATGCCCTGTACGCCAGCCTGGACCAGGCCAGCCGGGATTACGAGACGGCGCTGGCACAGGCCGGCCAGGGCCGGCCGGAACAGTCGGCCAGGACGATGGACCAGGCGCTCGACCGGCTGCAGCGCGCCGCCGCGGCCTGCGGCAGGACGGCGGGGTGCGACCTGCAGCGCTTCGTGTCCGTCTACGACCACCTGCTGCATCTGGACAGCGGCGATGTTGCCGCCGACGGCGACGGCGCCGAGGCGGGTGTCGAGGACCTGCCGGTCAGCCGGACGGTGCCGCAGGCCCAGCGCACGGTCACCCTGCTGCACGGGCACAAGCTGTCCGACCTGATCGCCATGAACGGCCCGGTCAAGGCCGCGCTGGAGGAATGGCTGACCTGGCGCCGGCCGCAGCTGATGCGCTCGTACGTCAACTACGAATACCTGCGCCACCTGATGTGGCCCCGGTTCAAGCAGGCCGGATTGCCCGAGGCGGTGCTGTTCGGCATCCTGACCAAGGAATCCAACGGCAAGGTGCATGCCGTCTCGCGCGCCGGTGCCAAGGGCCCGATGCAGTTCATGTACGCCACCGGCGCCCGCTTCGGGCTGCACGTGGTGGACGGTTTCGACCAGCGCTTCGATCCGGCCATGTCGGCCAGGGCCGCCGCCGACTACGTGAACGAGCAGCTGAAGGTGTTCAACGACAACCTGGAACTGGTGCTGGCCGCCTACAACGGCGGCGAAGGCCGGGTGCGGCGCCTGGTGGGCGGCAAGACCGGGGTCAGTTTCTACGATCCGGACATCTACTTCGCCCTGCCCGAGCAGACCCGTCGCTACGTGCCGCTGGTGCTCGCCGCGGCGTGGCTGTTCATGCATCCGGACAGCTACCACCTGGAGTTTCCGCGCATCGACGCGGCGCCGGGCCACGTCAAGCTGGCGCGGCAGGCGTCGCTGTCGGAGCTGACCATCTGCCTGGGCCAGGACGAGGGCATGCGCGACGGCTGGTTCCGTACCCTGCGCAATCTCAACCCGCACCTCGACCCGCAGCAGGAACTGCCGGCGGGCACGCGCGTCAACCTTCCGGAAAAGCTGGAAGCGGCCTATGCCCGCGATTGCACCGACGGCCCGTGGCCGATCCTGGCGGCGGACCTGCATTCGGGCACCGTGCCGCCGCCGCCGCCGTCGGGCCTGCCGCGGCACTACGTGGTGCGCCGCGGCGACACGCTGTCCGGCATCGTGCGCCGGCTGGGCTGTTCCAGCGTGCGCGAAGTGGCGCGTCTCAACGATTTGCGCCGGCCCCGTTATGCCATCCGCGTGGGCCAGCGCCTGACCCTGCCGCGCTGCTATTGACGCGCGCCGTGCCGCGGGAGCGCCTTGGTGCGTGCTCCCGTCGGTGATGCGCGGGCTGCGGGCCGGCGGCCGTCTCAGGCCGCCGCTTCGGATACCTGCCAGTTGCCGGCGGATCCGGACTCGGGAATGCTCTGCTTGAGCTGGCGCAGCACGCCCAGGACCTGCCGGTGGACGGCCTCGATCTGGGCATGTTCGGAATCGCGCGTCTCGTGGAAGACCACGGCCAGCCACAGGGCGACGCCGCGCAAACGTACCTGCGGATTGTCCGAATGCGCGCGCGCCAGGCCGGTATCGGCGCCGGTGCCCCAGACGGCGTAGCGCGTTTCCGGCGGCGTGCCGTACAGGTGCGGAAATTCGCAGCGGCTGGCCTGGGCCAGTTCACGCAGGGTGAACAGGGCCAGCTTCTGGCGCGCCTCGCGGGGCAGCGCCCGGATGATGCCGTCGATGTCGCGGAATTCGCGCCCGAGCCGCGTGGCCCGGCTGATGGCGATGATGCGTTTGACGATGCGCATGTTGCTGCTCCTGTCCCGGCCCGGGCGGCGGTGGCCGCCGACAAGCCGCGTGCATGGTAGACACAAACACGGACGGGAATACCGCAATGCGTCACAAATCGACGCATTGCGTCACCCCGGCGGGGGAGGATACCTCAGAAACTGCCCAGGGACTGGCCCATTTTCACGGCCTGTTCGGCATGCAGCGGCGCCAGGCGGGCATGCCGGGGCAGCAGCACGATCACGGTCGAGCCCATGTTGAAATGGCCGAGCTGCTGGGCCCGCGACAGGCGGATGTCGCGCGCCTGCTGGTCGCGTCGCGTGATGTTTGCCGCGTAGGGAGGAATCACCAGCCCGTCCCATGCCGTGCTCACGCTGGAAACCAGCATGGCGCCGACCATGACCACGGCAAACGGCCCCTGCTCGCCGCGGAAGTGGCACACCAGGCGTTCGTTGCGCGCGAACAGGCGCGGGATGGCGCGCACGGCGAACGGCGCCACGCTGAAGATGCGCCCGGGCACGTGCACGGTGCGTTCGAGCGTGCCGGCGAGCGGCATGTGCACGCGATGGTAGTCGCGCGGCGACAGGTACACGGTGACGAAACGGCCGTCGCGCCAGGACGCGGCGGCGCCTGCGTCGGCCAGCAGTTCGGCCACGCTGAAGTCCTGTCCCTTGGCCTGGAACACGCGCCCGTCGCGGATGTCGCCCGCCTGGCTGATGCGCCCGTCGGCGGGGCAGGCGATGGTGCCCGCGCCCGGCGCCAACGGGCGCGCGTCGGCGCGCAGCTCGCGGATGAAAAACGCGTTGAAATGCGGGTAGGCCAGGGGATCGGGCTGCGTCGCCTCGGTCATGTCGACCCGGTAGCGGCGCACCACGCGGCGGATCAGGAAATTCTTCCACGGACGCCAGGTCCAGCGCGTGGCATGGAAAACCGCGCGCGACAGCAGGCGGTGCGGCAGCACGTATTGCAGCAGGACTTTCGGCGTCATCGGCCGATTATATATAGGGACCCCGGGCGGCGGTTTATACTGGCATGCCTTGCCGCGAGCCGTTGCCGTGACCGCCGAACTTGCCACCATCATCGACTTCATCCGCCATGGCGCCAGCCGGTTTTCGGCTGCCGGCCTGACCTTCGGCCACGGCCTCGACAATCCCCTCGACGAGGCTTCGTACCTGGTTCTGGCCGCGCTGCATCTGCCGCCGGACCTGCCGCCGGCCTACGGCGCGGGCCGGCTCACCGCGGAAGAACGCGCGCGGGTGCTGGAGCTGATCGAGCGCCGCGTCCGCGAACGCGTGCCGGTGGCCTACCTGGTCGGCGAGACCTGGTTCGCCGGCATGAAGTTCAAGAGCGACCGCCGCGCCCTGGTGCCGCGCTCGCCCTTCGCCGAGCTGATCGAGTGCGGGTTTTCGCCGTGGCTGGACGATCGCCACGTCGAACGCGCGCTGGACCTGTGCACCGGCTCGGGCTGCATCGGCCTGGCCATGGCCGCCTGCCAGCCCGGCTGGCAGGTGGACATCGCCGACGTCAGTCCCGACGCGCTGGAACTGGCGCGCGAAAACATGGCCATGCACGGCCTGGGCGACCGGGTCGAGGCCGTCCGGTCGGACCTGTTCGAAGGTCTCTCCGGCCGTCGCTACGACCTCGTCGTGTCCAATCCGCCCTACGTCACCGACGACGAATACGCGGCTCTGCCGGGCGAATACGCCCACGAGCCCCGGCTGGGCCTGACCTCGGGTGCCGACGGCCTGGACATCTGCCTGCGCATGCTGGCCGAGGCGCCGGACCACCTCAGCGACGACGGCGTGCTGATGGTCGAGGTGGGCCAGAGTGAGCATGCCCTGTGCCGCCTGCTGCCGCAGGTGCCGTTCACGTGGATCGAGTTCCGGACCGGCCAGATGGGCGTGTTCATGCTCGAGCGACGCGATCTCGTCGAACATGCCGACGCCATCGCCGCGGTACTGGCGTCACGTCATACGTGAGGGATATTTGGCGTGACGGCAAGGGCATGAAATGATACGAAACGCGCACGCAGGCGCCTGCCCTGCAGGCGATGGCCGGGTTATTCCGTACATCAGGCTGTCGCCTGCGGGACAGCTCCTGCAGTAAAAATCCAACCAGAGCCCCCCGTCGATCGCCCATGAGCAACACCTTCGGCAAACTTCTCACCGTCACCACCTTCGGCGAAAGCCACGGGCCGGCGATCGGCTGCGTGGTCGACGGCTGCCCGCCGAGGCTGGCGATCGCGCCGGAGGATTTCCGGCACGACCTCGAGCGTCGCGCGACGGGGCGTTCGCGGCATACCTCGCAACGGCACGAAACCGACGACGTGGAAATCCTGTCCGGCGTGTACGAAGGCCGCACCACCGGCACCCCGGTCGCGCTGCTGATCCGCAACACCGACCAGCGTTCGCGCGACTACGGCGCCATCGCCGATACCTTCCGCCCCGGCCACGCCGACTACACCTACTGGCAGAAATACGGCATCCGCGATCCACGTGGCGGCGGCCGTTCCTCGGCGCGCGAAACCACCATGCGCGTGGCGGCCGGCGTGATCGCCAAGAAGTGGCTGGCCGAGCGCCACGGCGTGAGCGTGCGCGGTTACCTCGCGCAACTGGGCGAAATCGTGCCGGCCGGCTTCGACTGGGACACGGTCGAGGACAACCCGTTCTTCTGGCCGCATGCTGCCCAGGTGCCCGAGCTCGAGGCGTATCTGGATGCCGTCCGCCATGACCGCGACTCGGTCGGCGCGCGCGTCAACGTGGTCGCCGAAGGCGTGCCGCCGGGCTGGGGCCAGCCGGTCTACGGCAAGCTGGACGGCGAACTGGCGGCGGCGCTGATGTCCATCAACGCGGTCAAGGGCGTGGAGATCGGCGACGGTTTCGCCGCCGTGGCCCAGCGCGGCAGCGGGCATCGCGACGAACTGGCGCCCGAAGGATTCGCGTCCAACCATGCCGGCGGCGTGCTCGGCGGCATCTCCAGCGGGCAAGCGGTGACCGCCTCGATCGCGCTCAAGCCCACTTCCAGCATCGCCACGCCCGGGCACAGCGTGGACAAGTCCGGCCAGCCGGTGGAGGTGGTCACCAGGGGGCGCCACGATCCGTGCGTCGGCATCCGCGCCACGCCCATCGCCGAGGCCATGCTGGCGCTGGTGCTGATGGACCTGGCCCTGCGCCATCGGGCGCAATGCGGCGATGTGGGTGACATCGACCCGTGCATCACGCGGGGGGCTGTCGAATGACCTCCAGCCTCAACGCATCGGGTAGGGCGGGCATTGCCCGCCGCGCAAGCTCCATGCGCGCACGAGCACTGTTCGGCGGGCAGTGCCCGCCCTACGGATTGGCGAGGCTCGCATGAGCGGCAAGCCGCGCCTGTGGATATCGCGACCCACCTTTGATGAGGTGGTCGAGCCATTGCGCGAGCATTTCGAAGTGCGTGCCGAAGCGGTGGAACGCCCGCTGCCGCCCGATGAGCTGAAAGCCCGACTGACCGAAAGCGACGCCGCCATCGTCGGCCTCAAGGAGCGCATCGGTGCCGCGGAAGTGGCCGGTGCCAACAAGTTGCGCATCGTCGCCAACCTGGCCGTGGGCCACGACAACCTCGACATCGGGGCGCTCACCGCCGCCGGCATCGCCGCCAGCAACACCGCCGGCGTGCTCAACGAGAGCGTGGCCGATTTCGCCTGGGCCCTGATGCTGGGCGCGGCACGGCGCATGGGCGAGGCCGAGCGCTGGGTGCGCGCGGGCGAGTGGAAACGGCCGGCGGGCTACCTGGACTGGATGGGCGTGGACCTGTACGGGCACACCCTGGGCATCCTCGGCATGGGCCGCATCGGCCAGGCCGTGGCGCGGCGCGCCAGGGGATTCGGCATGCCCGTGGTCTACCACAACCGCTCGCGCCTGGACGCGGCGACCGAGCACGATTGCGGCGCGCGCTACGTGGACAAGGCCACCTTGCTGCGCGAGTCGGACGCGCTGGTGCTGGTGGTGCCGCGCACGCCGGAAACGCACCACATCATCGGCGCCGACGAACTGGCGGCGATGAAATCCACGTCCGTGCTGGTGAACGTGGCGCGCGGCGGCGTGGTCGACGAGGCGGCGCTGGCCCGGGCCCTGGCTTCCGGGCGCATCGCCGCCGCCGGCCTGGACGTGTTCGAGGACGAACCGGTCGTGCATCCGGAACTGCTGGAGCTGGACAACGTGGTCCTGGCCCCGCACATCGCCAGCGCCACCACCGCCACCCGCCGGGCCATGACCGCGACCGCCGCCGACAACGTGCTGGCGTTCTTCGGGCACGGCGAGCATGCGGGCAAACCGCCCAACCTTCTCAACCCCGAAGTCCTGAAACCTTCCCCGTAGGAGCGTGTCCCGCACGCGACCTGCCGGCACTTGCGAACGGGAGCATCGATCGCGTGCGGGCATTTTCCTGCAAGGAATCCATTGAAGTCCGCGTTTCGTTTTCGAGAATGTCGCCATGAGCAAGAAAAACCAGTACCACGTCGCCATCGTCGGAGCCACCGGCGCCGTCGGCGAAACCCTGCTTTCCATCCTGGCCGAGCGCGACTTCCCGGTCGCCGAGCTGGTGCCGCTGGCCAGCGAGCGTTCCGCCGGCAGCGAAGTGACGTTCGGCAAGAAGACGTTGACGGTGCGGAACCTTGCCGACTGCGACTTCAAGGACATCGACGTCGCCTTTTTTTCCGCCGGCGGCGCGGTCAGCCGCGAGCACGCCCCGCGCGCGGCGGCGGCCGGCGCCGTGGTCATCGACAACACCTCCGAGTTCCGTCGCGACGACGAGGTGCCGCTGGTGGTGTCGGAGGTCAACCCGCATGCCATCGCCGGATACACGCGCCGCAACATCATCGCCAACCCCAACTGCTCGACCATGCAGATGCTGGTGGCGCTGGCGCCGATCCACCGCGCCGCCGGCATCGAGCGCATCAACGTGGCCACCTACCAGTCGGTGTCCGGGGCAGGGCGCTCGGGCATGGAAGAACTGGGGCGGCAGACGGCGGCGATGCTCAACTTCAGGGAGTACAAGCCGCAGAAGTTTCCCAGGCAGATCGCCTTCAACGTCATCCCGCACATCGACACTTTCCAGGACAACGGCTACACCCGCGAGGAAATGAAGATGGTGTGGGAAACCCGTCGCATCCTCGAGGACGACGCCATCGGCGTGAACCCCACCTGCGTGCGCGTGCCGGTGTTCTACGGCCATGCCGAGGCCGTGCACGTCGAGACCCGCGACGAGATCGATGTCGAGGCCGTGCGCGAGCTGCTGGCCGCGGCACCGGGCGTGGCGGTGATGGACGAGCGCGTCGACGGCGGCTATCCCACGCCGGTCGGCGATGCGGCCGGCAAGGACCCGGTGCTGGTGGGACGCATCCGCCGCGACATCTCGCATCCGCGCGGTCTGGATTTGTGGGTGGTGGCTGATAATATCCGCAAGGGCGCGGCGCTCAATGCCGTGCAGGTGGCCGAACTGCTGGTGGAGGATTATCTGTGATACGACGAACCGTCATGACCCTGGCCGCGGGGTTGCTGGTTTCCGGCATGGCGTCGGCCGCGGCTCCCCAGGCTTCGCGGAGCGCCTCCGGCGCGCAGTCGAACCTGGAAAAACAGGTGGCCGAGGTACGCGAGAAGGTCGCGGACCAGAAGCAGAAGACGCAACAACTGCAGAAGAAAGTGGATGCGCTGCAGAAGCAGAACCAGGCCGACCGGCAACGCATCCGCGAGAACGACCGCACCATCGCGCGCTTGCAGGCCAGGCTCGAGAAGCTGAACGCCGGCAACCCGGCGCCCGCGGGATCGCGCTGATCTTGTGGCGCGGCGAATGTGACGCAGCGCATGGAAAACCGTTCAGGTTCTCCGCGGGAGTTGCGCGTGTTGGTGAAAAAAACCGTTGTGATTTAGAGTTACGTCCAGGTTGCGAGGCAAATTCAAGATTTCGCGCCGCGTTTGTTGTCTGGGGGAAGTCCTGATGAATCGTTCCTTGAAGCTGTCGGTGCTGGCGGCCCTGACACTGGCCAGCAGCCAGGTGCTGGCGCTCGACCTTGGCCAGATCCAGGTCAAGTCGGCGCTCGGCCGGCCGCTGGTGGCCGAAATTCCGCTGCATCCGGACCATCCCGGCGAGGCCGACCATCTCCAGGTGAGCCTGGCCCCGGCATCGGCCTTCGCCCGGGCCGGCATCAGCCGTGCCGATCTCAAGGTTCCCCTGACGTTCCAGGTGGTCACCCGCGACGACGGGCAGAAGGTCATCCGCGTAACCAGCTCCCAGCCGGTGCGCGAGCCGTACCTGGACTTCCTGATCCAGGTGACCTGGCCCAAGGGCAAGATGCTGCGCGAATACACCGTGCTGCTCGACCCGCTGAGCGCGAGCCCGTCCTTCCAGACACCGGGCACGGCCACCACCACCCATGCCGGCAGCACCGCCGCGCCTCAGGCGGCCGCGCCGGAACCGGCTCCGGCGCCGAAGCCCGCCGCGCCGCCCGCGCCGGCTCCCGCCGCGCCTTCGCGCGACGTTTACGGCCCGGTCCGGCACGGCGACACGCTGTCCCACGTCGCGCGTGCCAACGCGATCGACGGCGTCAGCTACCAGCAGATGCTGGTGGCCCTGAAGGCCGCCAATCCGGATGCCTTCTTCAAGGACAACGTGAACGCGCTCAAGGCCGGCGCCGTCCTGCGCATTCCCACGCGCCAGGAGGCCCTGTCGGTGACCCGCAAGGCGGCCATCGCCGCGGTGCGCCGGCAGAACCAGTCCTGGCAGGCCGCGCATGCTCCGGCGCCGACCATGGTGGCCAGCAGCGGCGGTTCCTCGGCGCCGGTCGCCTCGACGGGCGCCGGCGCGGACGGCGGGGATCATCTGGCGCTGGTGCCGCCGGAAGCCGGAGGTGCGGCCAGTGCCGGCGCCGCCGGTGGCGGCGATGCCTCGGCCAGCCAGTTGCGCCAGCAACTGGCGCGCAGCCAGGAAGCCCTGTCCAGCCAGAAGCAGTCCGCCGCCGACCTGGCGTCGCGGGTGAAGGCGCTGGAACAACTGCAGAGCAAGAACAAGCGCCTGCTGAGCCTGAAGAACGCCGAGATTGCCGCGTTGCAGGCCAAGCTGAACGAGGCGCGCGAGGACGCCGGCCTGCCCGCGTTGCCGGCCTCGACCGCGCAGGCCGCCGTGGCCGGCGCGACCTCGGTGGCCGCCGGCGGCGCGCCGGCGGCGACAGCCAGCGTGGCGGGAACCATGCCCGTGGCCGCGGCCTCGACGGCAGCCGCTTCGTTGCCGGCGAACGCGACCAGCGCGGCGACGGCCGCGGCACCTGCCGTCGCGTCGAAACCGGCCGCGGAAAAGCCCCGGCCGGAAGCCCCCGGCAACAAGGCCGCGGCGAGCGCCACGCAGGCGCCGGACAAGGCCTCCGCTCCGTGGTACGAGCAGTTGTGGGTACGCATCGCCCTGGCCATCCTCATCGTGCTGCTGATCGCGTGGGCCCTGATGCGCCGGCGCAAGCCGAAGCGCGCGCAGGAAAAACGCTCCCTGGCCGATCATTTCGGCGACTCGCCCATTGACGGCGCCGCCGGCGCCGCCGCCGTGGCCACGGACGACGAGGACGACGACCCGGTGCAACCGGTGACGGATGACGACGGCGAGCAGGAGCTGCTGGCGCAGCTCGGCGAGCATCCCGACGACGTGGGCCTGCACCTGGAATTGGCCAGCCTGTATTACGCGCGGCATGACGTCGATCATTTCGAGTCGGCCGCCGAAGCCATGCATGCCTACGTGGATGACGAGGACCAGCCGGAATGGCGGGAAGTGGAGGCCATGGGCCGCGAGCTGGCGCCCGACCACCCGCTGTTCGCCGCGGCGCCGGTCGCGGACGCTGCCGTCGACGACACGCCCGAAGCCGTCGACGACGCGCTCGACGACATGCCTGAAACCATGCCGGGGGAACCGGAGGTTCCGATGGCGGACGACGCCGCGATCCACGACGCTCCGGATCTGGACCGCGACGACGATTTCGGCTCGCCGCCGGCATCCGGCGCGGAAGATGCCGGCGACGACCTCGCCGGCGGCATGCCGGACGAGTCCGAGTTCGATGCCCTGCCGCCGCTGCCTTCCGAGGCGCAGGACCTGCCGATGCCGGAAGACATGCCGGAAGGCGAAGATTCCACGCCGGAGCCCGCGACGGACAACCTGGCCGGAACCCTGTCCACGGACGATCCGGCGGACGACTTCGCCAGCGACGGGTTCTCCGACGACCCGGTGGACACCAAGCTGGACCTGGCCCGTGCCTACATCGACATGGGCGACCACGAGGGCGCCCGCGCCATGCTGCAGGAGGTCGTCAACGAAGGTTCGCAGATGCAGAAGGACACCGCGCGCAAGCTGCTCGACGACATCGGCTGACAGCCGTTCCGCCCGCGGGAAATCGGCAAGCCTGGCGCCGGACCGGAGCCGGCGCGGCGAAGGTCGCGGGTACGCCGGCGACGACGACTGTCCCGGTCGCCGTTCCGGCGTTGCGCTTTCCGTCACGCTTCCGCATTTGCATCCACACGGTTCCACGCCATGCGCCTTGCCCTCGGCATCGAATACGACGGTACGGACTTCCTCGGCTGGCAGCGCCTGGGCCACGGTCCGAGCGTGCAGGCGGCGCTCGAGAAGGCGCTGTCGTTCGTGGCCGACCGGCCCGTCGACGTGACCTGCGCCGGGCGCACCGACTCGGGCGTGCACGCGCATTGCCAGGTGGTGCATTTCGACACCGACGCGGAACGCGCGCCGCGTGCCTGGACCCTCGGCGCGTGTTCCAATTTGCCGCGCGAGGTGGCGGTGTTGTGGGCGCAACCGGTTGCCGACGATTTCCACGCGCGCTTCGATGCGCGCGCGCGTCGTTACCGCTACACCATTCTCAATCGCCCGATCCGCGCCGCGCTGGAGGCGCGCTACGTCACCTGGGAACGCCAGCCGCTGGATGCCGATGCCATGCACGAGGCCGCGCAGGCCCTGCTCGGCGAAAACGACTTCACCGCTTTCCGTGCCATTTCCTGCCAGGCCCGCCATGCGCGCCGCAACGTGCACGAGGTACGCGTCTGGCGCGAGGGCGAACGGGTGATGGTCGAGATCCAGGCCAACGCCTTTTTGCACCACATGGTGCGCAACATCGTCGGCTCGCTGCTGCCGATCGGTCGCGGCGAGATGCCGGTCGCGTGGATGGGCGAACTGCTGGCCGGACGCGACCGCGAAGTGGCCGGGCCGACCGCGCCGGCGTCGGGCCTGGCCTTCGTCGGGCCGCGCTATCCGCGCGGGTGCGGCTTGCCCGAAGCCGTGTGCTTGTGAACACTGGCCATTTCACGGCGAGCGCATTTCAAGGCATCAAGACGACATGACGCGCACCCGGATCAAGTTTTGCGGCATCACGCGCGCGGCCGACGCCATCGCGGCCGCCACGTTGGGCGTGGATGCCGTCGGCCTGGTGTTCACCGCGCGCAGCCCGCGCGCGGTCGGCGTGGCGCAGGCGCGGGCCATCGTGCAGGCCTTGCCGCCCATGGTTTCGGTGGTGGCCCTGTTCATGGACGACGATGCCGCGCTGGTGCGCGAGGTCGAACGCGAGGTCCGGCCCGACCTGCTGCAGTTCCACGGCGCGGAAACGGCCGAATGCTGCGCCGCGTTCGACACGCCGTACCTCAAGGCCGTCGCCATGAACTCGACCGGAGACGTTCCGGCGTTGCTGGCGGCGCATCCCCATGCCCGCGGTTTCCTGTTCGACGGCCATGTCGCCGGCGGCCAGGGCGGCCAGGGCCAGGCCTTCGACTGGTCGCGCCTGCCGTCCGACGTCCGGCGCCCGGTGATCCTCGCCGGTGGTCTGGATGCCGGCAACGTGGCCGACGCCATCGTCCGCGTGCGACCATGGGCCGTGGACGTGTCCAGCGGCATCGAGGCGTCGCCGGGCATCAAGAGTCCCGAAAAAATGCAGGCTTTCGTGAAAGCGGTCCGATCCGTGCAGGCACCATGAAACACATCGACGACTACCACGCTTACCCCGATGCGGAGGGCCGCTTCGGCGACTTCGGCGGCACCTACGTGGCCGAAACCCTGATGGCCCCGCTGGCCGAATTGACCGAAGCCTACCTGCGCCTGCGCGAGGACCCGGATTTCGTGGCCGAGCTGGACCGCGACCTGGCCCATTACGTGGGCCGGCCGAGCCCGGTCTATTTCGCCGAGCGCCTGTCGCGCGAGGTCGGCGGCGCGCGCATCGTGTTCAAGCGCGAAGACCTGAACCACACCGGTGCGCACAAGATCAACAACACCGTCGGCCAGGCGCTGCTGGCACGGCACATGGGCAAGCCGCGCGTGATCGCCGAGACCGGCGCCGGCCAGCACGGCGTGGCCACGGCCACGGTATGCGCGCGCCTGGGTTTGCAGTGCGTGGTGTACATGGGCGAGGTCGACATGGAGCGCCAGGCCATCAACGTGTACCGCATGAAACTGCTCGGTGCCGAGGTGATGCCGGTCACTTCCGGCTCGCGGACACTGAAGGATGCGCTCAACGAAGCCTTGCGCGACTGGGTCACCAATGTCGCCGACACCTTCTACATCATCGGCACCGTGGCCGGTCCGCATCCGTATCCGATGATGGTGCGCGACTTCAACGCCGTGGTCGGGCGCGAGGCGCGGGCGCAGGTGCAGGAGATGTTCGGGCGTCTGCCCGATGTCGTCACCGCCTGCGTCGGCGGAGGCTCCAACGCCATGGGCATCTTCCACGCTTTCCTCAACGACCGTGACGTGCGCCTGGTCGGCGCCGAGGCGGCGGGCGAGGGCATGGACACCGGTCATCACGCCGCCTCGCTGGCGGCCGGCCGGCCCGGCGTGCTGCACGGCAACCGCACGTACGTATTGTGCGACGACGACGGCCAGATCACCGAGACCCATTCCATTTCCGCCGGCCTGGACTACCCCGGCGTCGGCCCCGAGCACGCCTTCCTCAAAGACACCGGCCGCGCCGAATACGTGGGCGTCAGCGACGCCGAAGCGATGCAGGCCTTCCATCGCCTGACCGAGGTCGAAGGCATCCTGCCGGCGCTCGAATCCAGCCACGCCGTGGCCCAGGCCATCAAGCTGGCGGCGGACATGCCGGCCGACGGCATCGTGCTGTGCAATTTGTCCGGTCGCGGCGACAAGGATGTGCACACGGTGGCCGAGCGCGAGGGGATGTCGCTGTGATGGCAGAAATCGTGAGTTTGGCGGGACCCGGGACCCGGGACCCGGGACCCGTCCACGTTGGCAGAGAGCGCGTCGGTGGGCAGATGCGTGCTTCGAAACACGCTGTACGGACACGGTGCTTGCGACGCGGGTTCATGGGCAGTCGGCACGGCATTCCGGGATTTGTCTTTCCTGACGTTTCAAGCAAAGCGGGCAGCATCAGGCTTCGCGTATTACGGCATCAACTGCGGGTCCCGGGTCCCGGGTCCCGGGTCCCGTCCCCCACTGTACGGGATCGCCGCACATGACCAACCGCATCGACCAACGCTTCGCCAACCTCAAGGCCGCCGGCCGCACCGGCCTGATCCCGTTCGTCACCGCCGGCGACCCGTCGCCCGATACCGTGGTGGCGCTGATGCACGCCCTGGTCGACAATGGCGCCGACGTCATCGAGCTGGGCGTGCCGTTTTCCGATCCGATGGCCGATGGCCCCACCATTCAGCACGCCGACGAACGCGCGCTGGCGGCCGGTGTCGGCCTGGACGACGTGCTGGGCTGGGTGCGCGAATTTCGTTGCGAAGACGCCGAGACGCCGATCGTGCTGATGGGCTATCTCAACCCGATCGAGATTCATGGTTACGAGAAGTTTGCCGACGATGCCGTCGCGGCCGGCGTGGACGGCGTGCTGCTGGTCGATTGTCCGGTCGAGGAGGCGGCCACCGCCGCGCCACTGCGCGAGGCCGGCCTGCGCCAGATCTGGCTGGCCGCGCCCACCACCAGCGACGCGCGTCTCGATCGCCTGTGCGAAGCGGCCGAAGGCTTCCTGTATTATGTATCGGTTGCGGGGATCACCGGCACGCACGGCCTGTCCGTCGAGGACATGGCCTCGCGCGTGGCCGGCATTCGCGACAAGGCCGGCGCGCCGGTCGCGGTCGGCTTCGGCGTGCGTCATGCCGGGCAGGCTTGCGCCATCGCGGCGTTCGCCGATGCCGTGGTGATCGGCAGCGCGCTGGTCGAACATCTGGCCGGTGCCGACGACGCCGGCGAAGTGGCACGGCGGGCCGGTGCGTTCCTGGCTCCCATACGCGCGGCGCTGGACGCGCAGGCGCACGAACACTGACGGTTTGAGGTGGCAACGACATGAACTGGCTGCAACGACTGATGAGTGACCGGGCCCGCACCGAAAATGCGGCCAACGGCAAGGGCAAGGTGCCCGAGGGCGTGTGGGGGCAGTGCAAGGGCTGCGGCCAGGTGCTGTACCGCCCCGAACTGGAGCGCCAGATGATGGTCTGCCCCAAGTGCGCTCATCACCACGCGATGCCCGCGCGCCGGCGCCTTGCCGAATTGTTCGACGAAGGTTCGGGCACCGAGCTGTTCGCCAGCATGACGCCGGTCGACACGCTCAAGTTCCGCGATTCCAGGAAGTACAAGGACCGCATCCTCGCCGCGCAGAAGAAGACCGGCGAAAAGAGCGCCATGGTCGCCATGCAGGGCAAGCTCAAGACCATGCCGCTGGTCGCCGTGGCCTTCGAGTTTGGCTACATGGGCGGTTCCATGGGCTCGGTCGTGGGCGAAAAATTCACCCGCGCCGCCGAGCGCGCGCTGGACGAGAAGGCGCCGTTCGTGTGCTTCAACGCCACCGGCGGCGCGCGCATGCAGGAGGGCCTGCAGTCGCTGTTCCAGATGGCCAAGACCTCGGCCGCACTGGCGCGCCTGCGCAAGGCCGGCGTGCCCTACGTTTCCGTGCTGACCCACCCGACCACGGGCGGCGTGTCGGCCAGCTTCGCCATGCTCGGCGACATCAACATCGGCGAGCCCGGCGCGCTGATCGGCTTCGCCGGTCCGCGCGTGATCGAGCAGACCGTGCGCGAGACCTTGCCCGAGGGCTTCCAGCGTTCCGAGTTCCTGCTCGAACACGGCGCCCTCGACCTCATCGTCGATCGCCGCGAAATGCGCGACAAGCTGGCCGATCTGCTGGGCATCCTGACCCACGCCAGGCGCGCGGCCTGATACCGAGCCGATAACCGGTAGGGCGGGCATGGCCCGCCGTTCTTGTCCGGTCCGGGCGAGCTCCGATGGCGGACCATGCCCGCCCTGCGTGATACGGGTTCTCAGGCGCGTTTGGGCAACACCCAGCCCGGCCGCACGAAGTGGCAGTTGTAGCCCTCGGGATAGCGCTGCAGGTAGTCCTGGTGCTCCGGCTCGGCCTCCCAGAAGTCGCCGGCCGGGGTAACCTCGGTGACGACCTTGCCGGGCCACAGCCCGGAGGCATCGACGTCGGCGATGGTGTCCTCGGCGATGCGCTTCTGCTCGTCGTCCAGATAGAAGATCGCCGAGCGGTAGCTGCTGCCGAGGTCGTTGCCCTGGCGGTCCACGGTGCTCGGGTCGTGGACCTGGAAGAAGAATTCCAGCAACTGGCGGTAGCTGATGCGCTCGGGGTCGAACACGATTTCCACGGTTTCGGCGTGGCCCTGGTGGTCGCGGTAGGTGGCGTTTTGCACCGTGCCGCCGGAGTAGCCGGTGCGGGTGGCGATCACGCCGGGCTGCTTGCGCAGCAGTTCCTGCATGCCCCAGAAGCAGCCGCCGGCGAGCAGGGCGCGTTGGGTGGTCATGAGCGGTTTTCCTCGTTTTCGAACAGGTGGCGGTAGGCACCGTAGCCTTCGTTTTCCAGCTCGGCGAGCGGGATGAAACGCAGCGAAGCCGAGTTGATGCAGTAGCGCAGTCCGCCGCGTTCGGACGGGCCATCGGGAAACACGTGGCCGAGGTGGCTGTCGGCGTGGCGCGAGCGCACTTCGGTGCGGCTCATGCCGTGGCTCGCATCGTGTTTTTCGAGCACGTTGTCCGCTTCCACCGGGCGGCTGAAGCTGGGCCAGCCGCAGGCGCTGTCGAACTTGTCCATCGAGGTGAACAGCGGCTCGCCGGAAACGATGTCGACGTACAGTCCGACCTCGTGATGGGCGTTGAAGGCGTTGTCGAACGGTCGCTCGGTGGCCGCTTCCTGGGTCACGCGGTATTGCAGCGGAGTCAGGCGGGCGACGGCTTCGGGGGTCTTGCGATAGGCGGACATGGCGACATACCGGTACGGTCCTGTCCGAATCATGGGGGCGCGCGCGGCCGACTCCAAGCCTGCCCCGCGGCAAATTGGCGTGCGCGCGGGGAACTGCTACCTTGCCGGTTCCGACCCGCTTCCGGAGCCAGCTCGTGAATCGACGTGATCTTTTGCGTGGCGCATTGATCGGCGGGGCCGCATTCGTCCTGCGCCCGGCATGGGCATGGAACTCCGCAGCGGCCGATGTCCCGGCAGACCTGGCCGCGCTGGAACGGCGTCATGGCGGGCGTCTCGGCGTCGCCGCGCTGGATACGCAAAACGGCCGCCGTCTGGCCCATCGCGGCGACGAACGTTTCCTGATGTGCAGCACCTTCAAGCTGATGCTGGTGGCGACCGTGCTGGCGCGCGTGGATGCGGGCAAGGAGCGGCTCGAGCGCCGCGTGGTGTTCGACAAGAGCGTGCTGCAGGAATGGTCGCCGGTCACGAGCCTGAACGTCGGCGCGCCCGGGATGACGGTCGAGGGCCTGTGCGAGGCCGCCATGCTGATCAGCGACAACACGGCGGCGAACCTCCTGCTCGACGCGATCGGCGGGCCGTCCGCATGGACCGCCTGGGTGCGCAGCCTGGGCGATGCCAAGAGTCGTCTGGACCACAGCGAGCCACTTCTCAACCGGTCGCACGGCGAGGACGACACCACCACGCCGTGGTCGATGCTGGAGGACATGCGCAAGGTATTGCTGGGGCAGGCGCTTTCCGCGGGCATGCGCGAGCGGCTGATCGGCTGGCTCAAGCTCAACCAGACCGGCGCGCAGACGCTGGCCGCCGGCCTGCCGCCGGGCTGGCGCATCGGCGACAAGACCGGCTCGGGGCACAACGCCAACAACGACATCGCCGTGATCTGGCCGCCGAACCGCAAGCCACTGCTGGTGACGGCGTACTACATGACCGACAAGCATGACGTGGCCGCGCGCAAGGCCGTGCTGGCGGACGTGGGGCGCGTGGTGGCGGCCTGGGCACAGGGGACTCTCTGATTTGGAGTCCGGCTCGTGTTCGCCTCAACCCGGGCAGGGCGGGCACTACCTGCCGTGGAAGGCTGATGCACACGCAAGCTGCATTCGGCGGGCAGTGCCCGCCCTACTTGCATTTGCATTGAAATCGATTCGATCAGAGAGTACCTGGGCGCGGTCATCGTGCCGTTTCATCCGACCGGAAGGAGTCGCCGTGGATCTGCTGCAACCGTTCACGCTTGGGGCGCTGTCCCTGCGCAATCGCATCGTGGTATCGCCCATGTGCCAGTACTCGGCGCACGAGGGCGTGCCGCAGGACTGGCATCTGGTGCACCTGGGCAGCCGCGCCGTGGGCGGCGCCGGACTGGTGTTCGCCGAGGCCACGGCGGTGTCGCCGGAGGGCCGCATTTCGCCGGCCGACACGGGCATCTGGAATGACGAACAAGCCGAGGCGTGGGCGCGCATCACGCGTTTCGTGAAAGCGCAGGGCGCCGTGCCCGGCATCCAGCTGGCGCATGCCGGGCGCAAGGCCTCCACCGACGCGCCGTGGAACGGTGGCAAGCCGCTGACGACCGGGCAGGGCGGCTGGACGCCGGTCGCGCCCAGCGCGCTGGCGTTCGACGAGGGCTGGCCCGTCCCCGCGGCGCTGGATGCGGACGGCATCGCCGGCATCGTGGAGGATTTCCGCGCGGCGGCCGAACGCAGCCTGGCGGCGGGTTTCGAGGTGATCGAGATCCATGCCGCGCACGGCTACCTGCTGCACGAGTTCCTGTCGCCGCTGTCCAACGCGCGCACCGACCGCTACGGCGGCACGCTGGAGAACCGCGCGCGCCTGTTGCGCGAAATCGTGGCGGCGGTACGCACACTGAATCCGGTGTCGCTGTGGGTACGCGTGTCGGCCACCGACTGGGTCGAAGGCGGCTGGGACGTCGACGAGTGCGTCGAACTGGCGCACTGGCTCAAGGCCGACGGCGTGGACGTGATCGACTGTTCCAGCGGCGGCAACGTGCCGCATGCCGACATTCCGGTCGCGCCGGGCTACCAGGTGCCGTTTGCCGCGCGCATCCGCCGCGAGGCCGGCATCGCCACCAGCGCCGTCGGCCTGATCACGGACCCGGTGCAGGCCGAGGCCGTCATCGAGCGCGGTGATGCCGACCTGGTGATGCTGGCGCGCGAACTGCTGCGCGACCCGTATTTTGCGTGGCGCGCGGGCGAGGCGCTGGACAGCCCGCTGGCACCGCCGCCACAGTATGCGCGTGCCTGGTGATGTCTTTTTCTTCCATGCAGGAGTCCGTCATGACCCGACTCGATGATTTCCCCGTCACCCGTCGTTGGCCGGCGCGGCACCCCGAGCGCATCCAGCTGTATTCGCTGGCCACGCCCAACGGCGTGAAGGTGTCGATCATGCTCGAGGAGACGGGGTTGCCCTACGAGGTGCATCGCGTCGACATCGGCAAGGACGAAAGCCACTTGCCGGAGTTCGTGGCGCTCAATCCCAATGCCAAGATCCCGGCCATCATCGACCCCGACGGTCCGAACGGCGAGCCGATGGGCCTGGCCGAATCCGGCGCCATCCTGATGTACCTGGCCGAGAAAACCGGCAAGTTCCTGCCGACCGATGCGGCGCGGCGCTGGGAGACCATCCAGTGGGTGTTCTTCCAGATGGCCTCGGTCGGGCCGATGTTCGGCCAGGTGGGCTTCTTCCACCGCTACGCCGGGCGCGAATACGAGGACAAGCGGCCGTTGCAGCGCTACGTCGACGAGTCGAAACGCCTGCTCGGCGTGCTCGATGCGCGGCTGGACGGGCGCGACTGGATCATGGGCGAGGAGTACACCATCGCCGACATCGCCACGCTGGGCTGGGTGAACAACCTGATCACGTTCTACGATGCGCGCGAGTTGGTCGACTACGATCGCTTCGCCCGGGTCGATGCATGGCTGCAGCGGGGGCTGGCGCGCCCCGCGGTGCAACGCGGCCTGGAAATCCCGCCGCCTGAATGAGGCATTCAGCGTAAAATGCGTCGCGGGTGTTGACGAAAGCGGCGCAACCCTGAATAATTCAGCGCCCTGACCGGCGAGGCGCGCGCCTCGTCGTCACGCAGGTTGCACGCGCCCGTAGCTCAGCTGGATAGAGTACCTGGCTACGAACCAGGCGGTCGGGAGTTCGAATCTCTCCGGGCGCGCCATACAGGCAAGAGGCCGGATGGTTTTCCATCCGGCCTCTTGCTTTCCGGGTGGCCGTGACGCTTGTTGCCCGGCCGCGCGCATCCGTGGCATCATGCTTGGCCTTGCACGGAGCACCGCGGTCACGGAGGCCGCGACGGACCGCGCAGGAAGGAAGCCGTCGGGCCGGAGGACCCGGTTTTTTGCAAAAAGGGATTGACGGAACGCGGGTCGATCCGTACTATCCCCGGCCTCCGCACTCCGCATGTGTTGAACGATGCAGTACGGGGTATGGCGCAGTCTGGTAGCGCACCTGCTTTGGGAGCAGGGTGTCGGGGGTTCGAATCCC
>CAZBZD010000014.1:0-21215 GCA_964496295.1 uncultured Rhodanobacteraceae bacterium
GCTCGCTGTTCCTGTACGCGATCTGCAACGGCTGGCTGACCGAGGGGCAGACGGTCGTCGAGGCATCCAGCGGCAGCACCGCCATTTCCGAAGCCTACTTTGCGCACCTGCTCGGCCTGCCCTTCACCGCCGTGGTGCCGCGCCATACCTCGCGCGACAAGCTGGCGCTGATCGAACGCCACGGCGGCCACATCCACCCGGTCGACGGCACCGACATCTACGGCGCGGCCGAAAAACTGGCGCGCGAGTGCAACGGCCACTACATGGACCAGTTCACCCATGCCGAACGCGCCACCGACTGGCGCGGCAACAACAACATCGCCGAATCGATCTTCCGGCAGATGGCGCAGGAGCCCGACCCGATGCCGCGCTGGATCGTGGTTTCCGCCGGCACCGGCGGCACCTCGGCCACCCTCGGCCGCTACATCCGCTACGCCGCCGGACGCAGCGTGGGCACGCAACTGTGCGTGGTCGATCCGGAAAACTCCGTCTTCTTCGATTACTACCAAAGCGGCGATACCCGCCTTCAACTCGCATGCGGCTCGCGCATCGAAGGCATCGGCCGCCCGCGCGTGGAACCCTCGTTCATTCCCGGCGTCATCGACCGCATGATCCAGGTGCCCGACGCCGCCAGCATGGCCGCCCTGCGCGTGCTCGAACGCCTGCTGGGCCGGCGTTGCGGCGGCTCCACCGGCACCAACCTCGTCGGCGCACTGGAACTGATGTGCGAGATGCGCGCCGCCGGCGAGGCCGGGCCCGTGGTCACCCTGATCTGCGACGACGGCAACCGCTATGAGGGAACCTGTTACGACGATGCCTGGCTCGCCGGGCAAAACCTGGATGTTGCCGGACAACGCGCGCGCCTGGAGCAGATACTTGAAATCGGCACTTGGCGGTAGGGCGGGCACTGCCCGCCGTTGCGGCGTGCTTGCGGCGGGCAGTGCCCGCCCTACCCGCTAACCTCGCCCGCACAGGGTGGGCCTTGGCCCGCCATGGCCGATCCGGTGGGCCAGGGTCCACCCTACGCGAAGCCGTGCAGTGCATGCTTTGCGCAATCGCGCTATGTTGGCATTTTCCAATCTGCGGAAACGCCATGCCCTTGCCCGACGCCTTCAATTTCCAGCAATGGATCGATGCGAACCGGCACCTGCTGAAACCGCCGGTGGGCAACAAGTGCATCGTCGACGGCGACTTCATCGTGATGGTCGTCGGCGGACCCAACTCGCGCACCGACTACCACTGGGACGAGGGTCCCGAGTTCTTCTACCAGGTCGAGGGCGAAATGGTGCTCAAGGTGCAGGACGAAGGCCGCGCACGCGACATTCCCATCCGCGCCGGCGAGATGTTCTACCTGCCGCCGCGCACGCCGCACTCGCCGCAGCGCATGCCCGACTCCATCGGCCTGGTGGTCGAGCGCCGGCGCCTGCCGCACGAGAAGGACGGGCTGCTTTGGTACTGCGAAAAATGCAACCACAAGCTGTTCGAGGAATATTTCACGCTGGAAAGCATCGAGACCGATTTTCCGCCGGTGTTCGAGCGCTTCTACGCCTCGCGCGAGGCACGCACCTGCGATGCCTGCGGGCACCTCAATCCGGCGCCCGCCCGATACGATCCCGACCCGGCACCCTCGTAGGAGCCCGCCCTGCAGGCGCCTGCAACCGCAGGGAAGACGAAATCCAGCGATCGGCCATGCGCCGCAGCGAAGCATCCAGCGACGCGTCGCCGGCCACCCCGGCAATGTCGCGCCAGGCCAGCGCCTTCGATTCGTGGCTGACCACGAAGCGTTCGTCGTCGCCTGCATGCACCACGAAACGCACGTCGTAATGCCAGTGCTCCGGCTCGTCGCCGCGCGCCGGAATGCGATGGCGGTCGAGGTCGAAGATGTGCGGCTCCACGCGCAGGCCGCGCAGGCCCGATTCCTCCCGCGCCTCGCGCAGCGCCACGCGCGCCAGGTCGGTGTCGCCGTCGGCATGGCCGCCCAGTTGCAGCCAGCGATCCAGCTTGCGGTGACGGGTCAGCAGCACGCGCCGGCCATCGGCACTGACCAGCCAGGCCGAACCGGTGAAGTGCCCCGGGGCATGTTCGCGCCGGAACACGTCGGCATGGGAATCGAGAAAACGGGTGAAGCAGTCGACCGTTTCCGGCTGCATGGGCCATTGGTCACGATACTGCCGCAGGGCGTCGGCAAGCGTTGCGGGAAAGTCATGCATGACAGGCATTCTGCCCGATCCCGGGTGACCCGGGCAGCACCTGAACGGCGCTTGTACGAAACCGACCTGCTGGGCTATGGTGGCGGGCCATTGCGCCGCGGCTTTTCCCGGGCGGCGCCTTGCCGAGAACTTCCAGATGCTGAAAAACCTGTTTGCCACCCACCCCGTCGAGGCCGCGGCCCACGTGGATGCGGGTGAACCCGCCGAAGACGGCGCACTCTCCGGCGAAAGCTCCCTGAAACGGGTATTGACGGCCAAGCATCTGGTGATGCTCGGCGTGGGCGCCGTGATCGGTGCCGGCATCTTCGTCATCACCGGCACCGCCGCGGCCCAGTTCGCCGGGCCGGCGCTGATCCTCAGCTTCGTCTTCGCCGGCGTGGCCTGCGCCCTCGCCGGCCTGTGCTACGCCGAGTTCGCGGCCATGCTGCCGGTTTCCGGCAGCGCCTACTCCTACACCTACGCCACGCTGGGCGAAGTAGTGGCCTGGTTCGTGGGCTGGTGCCTGGTGCTGGAATACCTGTTCGCGGCGTCCACGGTCGCGGTCGGCTGGGCCGGTTATTTCAACGAGCTGCTGCGCATGCTCGACCTGGCCCTGCCGGCATCGCTGGATTCGGCGCCGTTCGGCTTCGACACGGCCGGCAACCTGACCACCACCGGCAGCATCATCAACCTGCCGGCCGTGGTCATCTGCGTGGCCATCGGCATGCTGTGCTACCGCGGCATCACCGAATCGGCAACGGTCAACGCCGTGATCGTGGCGATCAAGGTGATCGTGATCCTGCTGTTCCTGGCGCTGACCTTCCGCTACATCCAGACCCAGTTCTGGCATCCGTTCATCCCGCCCAACGAGGGCGGCACCCGTTACGGCTGGCCGGGCGTGCTGCGCGCCGCGTCGCTGGTGTTCTTCGCCTACATCGGCTTCGACGCCGTCTCCACCTCGGCCGGCGAGGCCAGGAATCCCAAGCGCGACATGCCGATCGGCATCCTCGGCTCGCTGTTCGTGTGCACCTTGCTGTACATGGCCATGGCCGCCGTGCTGACCGGCATCGCCCCGTTCAAGATCCTCAACACGCCGGAGCCGGTCGCCACCGCGCTCAACTACGTGCTCGGCCACGTCGTCGAACCCGGCACGACCGCCAGCACGGTGCTTTCCGTGCTCAAGGGCACCGTGGTGCTGGGCGCCCTGCTGGGTCTGTCCTCGGTGGTGCTGGTGATGATGATGGGGCTGCCACGCATCGCCTACACCATGTCGCGCGACGGCCTGCTGCCCAGGGCCTTCGGCAAGGTGCACCGCAAGCATCGCACCCCGCACCTGGGCACCATCATCGTGGCCGCGACCGCGGTCGTCCTGGCCGGACTGTTCCCGGTCGACGTGCTGGGCGACGTGGTGTCGATGGGCACGCTGCTGGCCTTCGCCACGGTCTGCATCGGCGTGCTGGTCCTGCGCTACACCCGTCCCGACATGCCGCGTTCGTTCCGCGTGCCGGTGCCGTGGGTGATCTGCCCGCTGGGCGCGCTGATCTGCCTGTACCTGTTCTGGCAGGTGTTCGCGGTACGCTGGCAGGTGCTGGTGCCCTGGGTCGTCGTCGGATTCCTGATCTACGGTTTCTACGGCTATCGCAACAGCCGCCTGCAGCACACCCGGCGCGCAGTACCCGACGACAGCGGCGCCGCCTGACCTTCCATCCCGACGAAGCCACCGCCATGCTGCAACAACTGCTCGCCCGCAAGACCAGCTTCACCGACGACGACAGCGTCCACGGACCGGGGCTGAAACGCACGCTCGGACCCTGGGGCCTGATCGCGCTGGGCATCGGCGCGGTCATCGGCAGCGGCATCTTCGTCATCACCGGCGTGGCCGCGGCCGACTACGCGGGGCCGGCAATCATCCTGTCGTTCGTGATCGCCGCCGTCTGCAGCACCTTCACGGCGCTGTGCTACGCCGAGTTCGCCACGCTGATCCCGGTTTCCGGCAGCGCCTATTCCTACGCCTACGCGACCCTGGGCGAACTGATCGCCTGGTTCATCGGCTGGAACCTGGTGCTGGAATACGGCGTGTCGGCATCGGCGGTCGCGGTCAGCTGGACCGGCTACTTCATGAGCCTGCTGCATCATGTCGGGCTGGACCTGCCGGCGGCCCTGGTCAACGCGCCCCTGGCCTTCCAGGACGGCCACCTCGTCGCCACCGGCGCCATCATGAACCTGCCGGCGGTGCTGCTGGTGCTGGCGCTGACCTGGCTGTGCTACATCGGCATCCGGGAATCCAGCGGCGCCAACATGGCCATGGTCGTCCTCAAGGTCGCGCTGATCGTGCTGGTGATCGTGGTCGGCTGGCAATACGTGGATACCAGCAACTGGCACCCGTTCATCCCTCCCAACGAGGGCGGTTCGCATTACGGCTGGAGCGGCGTGCTGCGCGGCGCGGCCGTGGTGTTCTTTGCCTACATCGGTTTCGAGGCCACCTCGGTGGCGGCGCAGGAATCGCGCAATCCGCAACGCGACCTGCCGATCGGCATCCTCGCCTCGCTGGCGCTGTGCACGGTGCTGTACGTGGCCATGTCCGCGGTGATGACCGGCCTGACACCGTTCAACCTGCTGGGCACGCGCGATCCGGTGATCACCGCCATCTCCGGGCACGAGGCCCTGAACTGGCTGCGCGGCGTGGTCGAAGTGGGCGCCCTGCTCGGCCTGTCCTCGGTGGTGCTGGTGATGATCATCGCGCAGCCGCGCATCTTCATGATCATGGCCCGCGACGGCCTGCTGCCCCGGGTGTTCGCCAAGGTGCATCCGCGCCATCGCACGCCGCACATCAACACGGTGATCACCGGCCTCGGCATCGCCGTGCTGGCCGCGATCTTCCCGCTGGACGTGCTCGGCGACCTGGTGTCGATGGGCACGCTGATCGCCTTCATCGCGGTGTGCATCGGCGTCCTGGTCCTGCGCTACACCCAGCCCGACCTGCCACGCACGTTCCGGGTGCCGGCGATCTGGGTCATCAGCATGCTCGGCGTTTTCAGCTGCCTGATGCTGCTGGCGCAGATGAGCTGGTACAACTGGGTGCTGATGGTGGTGTGGACGATCATCGGCCTGGGCATCTACTTCCTGTACGGCTATCGCCACAGCCAGCTGCACAAGGCCGATTGAGCCGGAATCCCTGTCCCGCAGGTTGCTCATGCGCGATCCATCTGCCGTCGCGGGACCGCACCTCGAAAAACCTCGATTTTCCTTTGCGGGAGGAATGCAACGGACCTGTCCTGCAGGAGCCGGCCCTGCTGGCGATTGCCTGCACAACCGCAAGGTCGGACCATCGCCAGCAGGGCCGGCTCCTGCGAGAAGCTCTCGTGATGGAGGTTTTTCGGGGTGCCTTGCAGCAACAAGGGCGGCCGTGCCAGCCGGCTCCGTACCTGACAGTACGGAGCAACGGCATATCGAAAATACGACATATTTATTAGGCAACTATTTGATAAATATGCATTTATTTTTGAGACAAGCAAAAAATCACCGCATCCGATGGCCGGACCGGCCCGGCTGGGAGTATCATCGCTGGTCCGCGGGTTGATCACTTGGCAGTGGACCCCGGTATTGCCACCCGGACAGCCCGTCCGGGTCAGCTCCTCAGTCGGTGTTGCCCGGGTGGCACCCCACGCGCGCGGAGGCACCGCGCGCCAGTCGCAAAAAAAGCCGGCCCGGGGCCGGCTTTTTCGTGGTCGCGCGCCTGCGCGGTCAGGAAGCCTTCTTCTGGTGCGACACGCACCACCCCTTGGCGTTGACCGACTTGCCCGGGAACAACTGGCACGGGCCGCGGGCCGCCCCCGGCTTGCCCTTGTAGAACATGCAGTTGGTGCAATCGTCGCCCTTCTTGTGCTTGGGGTCGTCGGTGGAGCTTGCATCCTCGGTGTAATGGAGGGCCTTGGCCATCGGGTCGGACTCGCTCAGCGGCGGCAGGTCCGCGGCGCGTGCCAGGCGCGCGAAGGCGCCGGTGCCGGCGACGGCGGCGACGGCGGCCGTGCCCGCGGCCAGCTTGAGGAAGTGGCGACGTGATTCGACGTGCGTGCCGTTGTCTTGTGGATGTTTCGACATGGGGTAACCTCCGTCGGAGAAAGGCCGGCCGCTGCACCACTGCGCGGTCGGCATCACGACGCATTTTACACAAGCACGCGCAATGCCTCCTGAGTCATGCGAATGACTCGCATTAGCATGCGTGGCGGTACCGCCCGCATGCTATGATCGCGCCCCGTATGGACGTCCATTCGACCCCGCCCGACCAGCTCCCCGGCACCCGCCCGCGCCTCGCCGCGTGTGCCGAGGCCATCGTGGCCGCGGGCGTCGAACTTGCCGCCCTGGGCTGGACGCCGGCGACCAGCAGCAACTTCTCGATGCGGCTGGACGCGGACCGTGCCGCCATCACCGCATCGGGACGCCACAAGGGGCGGCTGGTGCCGGACGACATCCTGGTCCTGGACATCGCCACCTGCCGGGCGCTCGACAGCCCGCTGAAGCCCTCGGCCGAGGCCCTGCTGCACGCGCAACTCTACCGGCGCTTCCCGCAGGTCGGCGCCGTGCTGCACACGCACTCGCGCGCGCAAAGCGTGGCTTCGCGGCTGTTCGCCGACACCGGCGCCGTGCACCTGCAAGGCTGGGAGCTGCAGAAGGCCGTCACCGGCTTCGACGGCCACGAAGGCACGCTGACCGTCCCCGTGTTTTCCAACAGCCAGCACATGCCGGACCTGGCCGCGGACGTGGATGCCTGGCTGGACGCCGGCAAGCCGCTGCACGCCTATCTGGTCGGCGGCCACGGCATGTACGCCTGGGGCCGCGACATGGACGAGGCACGGCGCCACCTGGAGGCACTGGATTTCCTGCTCGAATGCGAGCTCGACCTGAGGAGGCTGGCCACGTGAGCCGCCTGCGCATCTACAACGAAACCCGCGCCGATGTGCCCCTGGGCACGTTCGCGGACCCGGCCGACATCGCCCGCGAACTGGGCGCCGTCGGCGTGCGCTTCGAGCAATGGCAAGCCGGCCGGCCGATCGCGCCCGGCGCCGGCCAGGACGAGGTGATCGCCGCCTACCGCGACGACATCGACCGCCTGATGCGTAGCGAAGGTTACCGGTCGGTGGACGTGGTCAGCCTGGCGCCGGACCACCCCGACCGCGCCGCGTTGCGGCGGAAGTTCCTTTCCGAGCACACGCACGGCGAGGACGAAGTGCGCTTCTTCGTCGCCGGCTCCGGCCAGTTCACCCTGCACATCGGCGACAAGGTCTACGACGTGCTGTGCCGGGCCGGCGACCTGATCGGCGTGCCCGCCGGCACGCGGCACTGGTTCGACATGAGCGAGGCGCCGCATTTCGTCGCCATCCGCCTGTTCACGAGCAAGGACGGCTGGGTGGCGGACTTCACCGGCGACGACATCGCCGACCGCTTCCCGCGCATGCCGCCGCCGGAAACGTAGGGCGGGCACTGCCCGCCAACGCCACCCCATCGGCGGGCGATGCCCGCCCCGCGCAAGCACCCGGACCCATGCCCATCCGCGCCATCCTCACCGACATCGAAGGCACCACCAGCTCGATCGGCTTCGTCAAGGACGTGCTGTTCCCGTACGCGCGCGAGCACCTGCGCGCTTTCGTCGAAACCCGTGCGGACGACCCCGAAGTCGGGCACTGGCTGGACGAGACGGCACGCGAGGCGGATCTTGCCGAAGCCGATACCGAAAGCATCCTCGCCACCCTGCTGCACTGGATCGACACCGACCGCAAGGCCACGCCGCTCAAGGCGCTGCAGGGCATGATCTGGAAGGCCGGCTACGAAAGCGGCGCCTACCGCGCGCACATGTATCCCGAGGTGGCCGGATGCCTGCGCGCCTGGCGCGGGCGGGGCATCGACCTGTACGTGTATTCGTCGGGCTCGGTGGCGGCGCAGAAACTGCTGTTCGGCCACAGCGAAGCCGGCGACCTGTCGGGGCTTTTTTCCGGCTGGTTCGACACCCGCGTCGGCCACAAGCGCGAGACGGCGTCCTACCGCGCCATCGCCGGAGCCATCGGCCTGCCCCCCGCCGACATCCTGTTCCTGTCCGACATCGCCGAGGAACTCGACGCCGCCGCCGAGGCCGGCCTGCGGACCACGCAACTGTGCCGCCCGCCGACGACCTGCCCGGCGGACGGGAAGCACCCGTGCGTGGCGGATTTCGAAGCCATCACCCCGTAGGGCGGGCACTGCCCGCCGGGTCACGCGCACGGACTGCCAACGGCGGGCAGTGCCCGCCCTGCGGGATCAGTTCGGCAGGCGACGGATGTTGGCGCCGAGGCCGCCGAGCTTCTCCTCGATGTTCTCGTAGCCGCGATCGATGTGATAGACGCGGTCGACGCTGGTGTCGCCGTCGGCGACCAGGCCAGCCAGCACCAGGCAGGCCGAGGCACGCAGGTCGGTGGCCATGATCGGCGCGCCGCTCATCTGGCTCACGCCCTGGACGATGGCGGTGTTGCCCTCCAGACGGATGTCCGCGCCCAGGCGCTGCAGTTCCTGCACGTGCATGAAACGGTTCTCGAACACCGTCTCGGTGATCACGCCGACGCCCTCGGACACGCAGTTGAGCGCCGTGAACTGCGCCTGCATGTCGGTCGGGAAAGCCGGGTACGGCGCCGTGGTCAGGTTGATGGCACGGGGCCGGCGCCCGCGCATGTCGAGCTCGATCCAGTCCTCGCCCGTGTCGATGCGGGCGCCGGTCTCCTCGAGCTTGGCCAGCACCGATTCCAGCGTCGACGGCCGGGCATTGCGCGTGCGCACGCGGCCGCCGGTGATGGCGCCGGCGATGAGGAAGGTGCCGGTCTCGATGCGGTCGGGCAGCACGTCGTAGTGGCAGCCGTGCAGGCGCTCGACGCCGTGGATGACCAGGGTGTTGCTGCCCTCGCCCTCGATCTGCGCGCCCATGGCGTTGAGGCAATGCGCCAGGTCGACCACTTCCGGCTCCTGGGCGGCGTTCTCGATGACGGTGGTGCCCTCGGCCAGGGTCGCCGCCATCATGATGTTCTCGGTGCCGGTCACGGTGACCATGTCCATGACCACGCGCGCGCCCTTGAGGCGGTCGGCGCTTGCCTTGATGTAGCCGTTTTCCACGTCGACCCGCGCGCCCAGCGCCTGCAGGCCGCGGATGTGCTGGTCGACCGGGCGCGAGCCGATCTGGCAGCCTCCCGGCAGCGACACCTCGGCCCGGCCGAAGCGCGCCACCAGCGGCCCCAGCACCAGGATCGAGGCGCGCATGGTCTTGACCAGCTCGTAGGGCGCGAAATAGCGGTCGGCGGTGCGCGGGTCGATGTGGATCTTCATGTGCTCGTCGAGCACCAGTTGCACGCCCATCCCGCCCAGCAGCTCCATGGTGGTGGTGACGTCGTGCAGGTGCGGCACGTTGCCGATGCTGACCGGCTCGTCGGCCAGCAGCGTCGACGCGAGGATCGGCAGCACGGCGTTCTTCGCTCCGGAGATGCCGACGTCGCCCTCGAGCGGGCGGCCACCGGAAATGACGATCTTGGCCATGGGCGTGGTTATCCTTGCGAACCGCGCGCGGCGGCTTCTTCGGGTGTCAGGGTCTTCAGGCTGAGCGCATGGATGGCGCCCCCCATCAGGTCCCCCAGGGCGGCATACACCAGGCGATGCCGGGCCAGCGGCAGCTTGCCGGCAAACGCGGCACTCACCACGTCGGCCTCGAAATGCACGCCGTCGTCGCCGCGCACCTCGACGGTCGCATCCGGAAATGCTTTTTCGATCAACGACTTGATGATTTGCGAATCCATGGAACTCCGGATGGCGCCGGTGCCGGGCTCGAAGGCCGCGGACGAGACGGAACCGCACCTGAACCACACGACGCTTGTTATATGACGGTAAAATGAGAATGTGGAATGGTAATGGAAATCCGTGGGTACCGGAATCGCGTCAACCGGTTTCCGCCATTCGGAACGCATAGAGGATTCATGAACGTCCAGCCCGTCGACCCGTTGATCGCACCCCACCACGAGAACCGCGATGCGCTGGTGCGCAGCGCCCGCACCGTGATCGCCATCGAGGCGGCCGCCATCTGTTCGCTGGAACCGCGCATCGACGGCGCCTTCAGCGAGGCCTGCCTGCGCATCCTCGACTGCAACGGCCGCGTGGTGGTGTCGGGCATGGGCAAGTCCGGCCACATCGCGCGCAAGGTCGCCGCCACCCTGGCCTCGACCGGCACGCCGGCATTCTTCGTGCATCCGGGCGAGGCCAGCCACGGCGACCTCGGCATGATCCAGCCGCAGGACATCGTGCTCGCGCTGTCCAACTCCGGCGAGACCGACGAGCTGCTGTTCATCCTGCCGGTGCTCAAGCGCCAGGGCATTCCGCTGATCGCCATGACCGGCAACGCCGATTCCTCGCTGGCGCGCCAGGCCGACATCCATCTGGACGTCAGCGTTCCCGCCGAGGCCTGCCCGCTCGGCCTGGCCCCGACGGCCAGCACCACCGCGGCACTGGTCATCGGCGACGCCCTGGCCGTCGCCCTGCTCGAGGCACGCGGTTTCACGTCCGACGACTTTGCCCGTTCGCACCCTGCCGGCAGCCTGGGGCGGCGGCTGCTGCTGCACATCAGCGACATCATGCACACCGGCGAGGGCGTTCCTTCCGTGCCGGCCTCGGCCAGCATGAGCGACGCCCTGCTGGAAGTCACCCACAAGCGCCTCGGCCTGACCGCCGTGGTCGACGACGACCGGCGCCTGCTCGGGGTGTTCACCGACGGCGACCTGCGCCGCGCCATCGACGACAGCGACGTGGACCTGCGTGCAAGTTCGGTGCGCGACCTGATGTCGCGCAACCCCAAGGCCATCACTGCCGACAAGCTGGCCATCGAGGCGGCGCAGATGATGGAGAAGTACCAGATCCACGCGTTGCTGGTGGTCGACGACGACCGGCACGTGATCGGCGCCCTCAACATCCACGACCTGCTGCGCGCCCGGGTGGTCTGAGTGCCGGGTCCGAACCCGGAAAAACGACCAGACGCGTCTGCTACGATCACGCCTCCCGACCCTGCCCGCAATGCCATGGCCATCGACCTGCTCGCCAACGTACCCGACTCCGCCCGCGAGCGTGCCGCGCGCATCCGGCTGGCCGCCTTCGACGTCGACGGCACGCTGACCGACGGCCGCCTCTGGTACACCGAGGACGGCCACGAACTGAAGGTGTTCCATGCCCACGACGGCCACGGCCTCAAGCGCCTGCTGGCCAACGGCATCGAGGTGGCACTCATCACCGCGCGCGTCAGCCGCCCGGTGCTCCTGCGCGCCGAGGAGCTCGGCATCGACCACGTCTACCAGGGCCAGTCCGACAAGCGCGCCTGCCTGGCCGAATTGCAGCAGGCCCTGGGACTCGACGCCGCGCAGACCGCCTTCACCGGCGACGACCTGTCCGACGTGCCGGCCATGCAGGTTTCCGGACTTGCCGTGGCCGTGGCCAACGCGCACCCGCAGGTCGTCCCGCACACCCACTGGCAGACCCGGCGGCAAGGCGGCGACGGCGCCGCGCGCGAGGTCTGCGACATGATCCTGGCCGCCCAGGGCAAGCTGGATCCCGGGTTCGCCGCGTGACGCGTCGTCGCCTCGTCACCTCCCTGGTCGTGCTGGCCGTGGCCGTCGGCCTGGTGCAACTGGCGATCTGGTGGCTGAAACCGCCGCCCGAACCGCGCCGGCTGGTCGGCCCGCCCCGCTCGGGCTACACCCTCACCGATTTCACCTTCTACGCCTACGGGGAAAACGGCAAGCTGAGCTTCCGCATCCGCTCGCCCTCCCTGCAGCGCCGCGAGAACGACCAGTCGCTGTACATCGACAAGCCGCGTTTCCTGCTCCCGCCCAGGGCCGGAACGGAAGGAGAGCCCTGGCACGGGAAATCCGAATACGGCTGGGTCAGCGCCGACAACACCGTGGTCAAGCTGATGGGCAAGGTGGACATGCACCGCAAGGCCTTCGACAACGTGCCTTCGGCCGAAATCCACACCTCCGACGTGACCGCCTGGCCGCGCAGGCACCAGCTTGCCACCGAACGGCCGGCGCGGATGCGCCAGGGAACCTCTAGAATGTCCGGCATCGGCTTGCGCGCCAACCTCGACACCAAGCACCTGGAGCTGCTCCATGATTTTCACGGCACCTTCCAGCCCAGCCCGCAAGGCTGAGCACCCCGTCCTCCGGGCCGTCACCGCCGCCCTGCTGCTGGCCTGCATCGGCGTGCCGGCGGCCCAGGCCAAGCAGAGCGACCGCTCGGCCACCATCCACGTGAATGCCGATTCCTTCGACAGCCAGGCCAAGCCCAACGGCGTCACCCATCTCAAGGGCCACGTCGTCATCACCCAGGGCACCTTCAAGGCCACCAGCGCCACCGCGCTGGTCTATTTCGACAGCCACTCCAATGTCAGCCGCGTCGTCCTGAAGGGGAGTCCGGCGCACATCGAGCAGCTGGACGACAACGGCAACCTCATCAAGGGGCACGCCGCCACGATCGACTACAAGATCCCCAGCGGCATCGCGACGCTGACCGACCATGCCTACATCCGGCAGGAAGGCCGCGGCACGGCACGCGGCCAGGTGCTGGTCTACAACACCCGGACCAGCGTCATGTCCGCCCGCGGCCAGGGCAAGAACCGGGTGCACCTGACCTTCCAGCCCGGCGAGCAGAAAGCCGCACCCGCCTCCTCCAGCGGAAACTGACGCATGCTGTCGGCCACGGGACTCAAGAAGCGCTTCCGCTCGCGCGAGGTGGTGCGCGATTTCGATTTCGAGATCAGCGAAGGCGAGGTGGTCGGCCTGCTCGGCCCCAACGGCGCCGGCAAGACCACCTGCTTCTACATGGTGGTGGGCCTGATCCCGACCGATGCCGGCACCATCACCCTGGACGACCGGGACATCACCGGCCTGCCGATGCACATCCGCGCCCGCCGCGGCATCGGCTACCTGCCGCAGGAGCCGTCGGTGTTCCGGCGCCTGAGCGTGTCCGACAACATCCTCGCCGTGCTGGAATTGCGCAGCGACCTCGGCGCGCGCGCGCGCCGCGACGAACTGGACAAGCTGCTGGACGAGCTGAAGATCGAGCACATCGCCGCGCAAAAGGGCGTGAGCCTGTCCGGCGGCGAACGCCGGCGCGTGGAAATCGCGCGCGCCCTGGCCGCGCAACCGCGCTACATGCTGCTGGACGAACCGTTCGCCGGCGTCGACCCCATTTCCGTGGGCGAGATCCAGCGCATCGTGCGCCACCTCAAGGACCGCGGCATCGGCGTGCTCATCACCGACCACAACGTGCGCGAGACGCTCGGCATCTGCGACCACGCCTACATCCTCAACGAGGGCCAGGTCCTGGCCAAGGGATCGCCGGCCCACATCCTGTCCGATGCACGCGTGCGCGAAGTCTACCTGGGCCACGAATTCCGGCTGTAGGAGACCTTCCCGGCAACGGCCGTCCGCATCGGCCGGATTCGTGATGCAGGTAGCTGGTCCCCGGCCCGCGGGGCTAGTACGATGATGGCACGTTCATTGCTAGAGTCGGCATGAAACCGTCGATCCAGCTGCGCCTCAACCAGCAGCTTTCACTGACGCCGCAACTGCAACAGGCCATCCGCCTGCTGCAATTGTCGCGGCTGGAACTGTCCACGGAACTGCGCCAGCTGGCCGAGGCCAACCCGATGCTGGAACTCGTCGACGACGGCATCGAGACCGAGTCCGTCGAGGCAATCGAAAACGCCGCGGCGGAGGCCGCCGACGATGCCGACATCGACTGGGACACCGCCCCGGAGGTCCCCGACGCAAGCCTGGACTTTTCCCATGCCACGCCGCGCGGAAACACTCCCCAGGCACCCGATTTCGAAACCCGCGACGCGGCCCCCGAGGGCCTCCGCGAGCACCTGATGTGGCAACTGGACATGGCGCCCATGGACGCACGCGAACATGCCATGGCCGAAGTCATCATCGACGCGCTGGACGACAACGGCTACCTGTCCGAACCGCCCGAGACGCTGCTGGCCGTGTTTCCCGACGAACTGTCGGTCGGTGCGGACGAACTGGAAGCCGTGCGCCGGCAGGTCCAGCGGTTCGATCCGGTCGGCGTGGCCAGCACCAGCCTGCGCGACTGCCTGGACGCGCAATCGAGCCAGCTGGATCCGGACACGCCCTGTCTCGACCTGGCCCGGCGCATCATCGCCGGGGAACTGGACCTTCTGGCGCGCAACAACCTCGCCCGCCTGAGCCAGCGCCTGCAAGCCGACCCCGGCGAGGTGGCCGAGGCCTGCGCCCTGATCCGCCAGCTCGACCCGCATCCCGGGGCGGCGCTCGACACCACGCCGGTCGAATACATCATTCCCGACGCCTACGTGCGCCGCCACGGCAACCAGTGGCGGGTCAGCCTGAGCCCCCACGGCCAGCCGCGCATGGAACTCAACCAGCACTACTGCGGCCTGATCCAGGAAGTGAAGAAGGACGATGCCGCCTGGCTGCGCGGCCAGTTGCAGGAAGCGCGCTGGTTGCTGAAAAGCCTGGAAGCGCGCTCGGACACCGTGCTCAAGGTGGCCCGCGCCATCGTCCGGCGCCAGCGCGCCTTTCTCGAATACGGGCCCGAGGCCATGCGGCCGCTGGTGCTGCGCGAGATCGCCGAGGAAGTCGACATGCACGAATCGACCATTTCCCGCGTCACCACGCGCAAGTACCTCAACACCCCGCGCGGCAATTTCGAGTTCAAGTACTTCTTTTCCAGCAGCGTGGGCACCGACGACGGCGGCAGTGCCTCGTCCACCGCCATCCAGGCCATGCTGCGCAAGCTGGTCGACGAGGAGGACCCGTGCAAGCCGCTGTCCGACCAGGCCCTGGCCGGGGCCTTTCGTCAACGCGGAATTAATGTCGCCCGTCGTACCATCGCCAAATACAGGGAGGCCCTGCGCATACCGAGTTCCAGTGAACGTCGACGCGCCGGTTGAGGAACTTGCCCACCGCCGCGCGATCACAATCCATGACGCGGGACAATTTCGCCCCGCGCATGCCAGCCGCCGTGAGGCGGTATCCGAAAAAGTGAGGAGGCGCACCATGCTAGTGCAGATCAGCGGTCACCAGATCGAAATCACCCAGGCCTTGCGTGACCACGTCCAGTCCAAGCTCGACCGGCTGCAACGCCATTTCGGCAACCTCACCTCGCTGACAGTCGTCCTGTCGGTGGAAAAGCTCGACCAGCTTGCCGAGGGCACCCTGGTCGGCGCCGGCTGCACCCTGCACGCCCAGGCCTGCGACACGGACATGTACACGTCCATCGACCTGCTGTTCGACAAACTGGTCGTGCAACTGCGCAAGCACAAGGAAAAACTCACCGACCACCACCCGCGCGAAGGCCGCGCCATGCATTACGGCTGAGCGGGCACCCGCGCGCCGCCGCATGCGTCGCCGCCCCGCGACGCATGCGCGCCAAACTGGCACAATGGGCACGACGGCCGCTTTCCGGACGGCCATGGGTCCGCGTTGCGTGGAAAACATCACCGCCCGACAACTTTTCGACGACGTCGCCGAACGCCTGGAACTGCGCTGGTCCGCCGGCATGCGCGGCGAAACGCGCGTGCTCGACACCGGCGAGACCAAGTCGCGACGTCCTTCGCTGGTCGGCTACCTCAACGTGATCTACCCCAACAAGGTGCAGATCATCGGCTCGGAGGAGCTCAACTACCTGGACGGCCTGGACTCGCGCCAGCGCTGGGAAACCCTCCAGAAGATCATGGCGCAGAACCCGATCGCGCTGCTCATCACCAAGGGCCAGAAACCGCCCTCGGACCTGGAGGACGCCGCCGAGGAAAGCGACACCCCGATCTGGCTCAGCACCAAGCGCGGCCACCAGCTGCTGGCCTACCTGCAGTTCCACCTGACCCGCAGGCTGGCCCAGCGCGTGTCCCTGCACGGCGTGTTCATGGAGGTCTATTCCATCGGCGTGCTGTTCACCGGCGACCCCGGCTCGGGCAAGAGCGAGCTGGCGCTGGAACTGATCACCCGCGGCCACCGCCTGGTCGCCGACGACGCCACCGACTTCACCCTGATCGCGCCGGACGTCATCGACGGCACCTGCCCCGAACTGCTGCGCGACCTGCTGGAAGTGCGCGGTGTGGGCGTGCTCAACGTGCGCGAGATGTTCGGCCACACGGCCGTGAAGCAGTCCAAGTACCTGCGCCTGATCATCCACCTCAAGCCGATGCGCGACACCGTGGACATCGACGCACTGAGCCGCCTCACCGGCGACACCGGCCATCGCGACGTGTTCGACGTGCAGGTACCGATGATGACCATTCCCGTGGCCCCCGGCCGCAACCTGGCGGTGATGGTCGAGGCCGCCGTGCGCAGCTACATGCTCAAGTCCAGCGGCATCGACCCGGCGCAGACCTTCATCGACCGCCAGGCCCGCCAACTGCAGAACCTGCCACCGTGGTGAACGAAAAACCCATGAACGACGACAGCTCCCCGTCCGATGTCCACCTGATCGTGCTTTCGGGCATGTCCGGAAGCGGCAAGACCGTCGCCCTGCGCGCCCTGGAAGACCTCGACTTCTATTGCGTGGACAACCTGCCCGCGGCGCTCATTCCCAGCCTGGTGAAGGCCCTGGGCGGCCGTCACGGCGACCACCGGCGCATCGCCGTCGGCGTGGACGTGCGCAACCGCGTCGAGGACCTGGAACAGATCCCGCACATGCTCTCGCAACTGGCCGCCGAGGGCATCGTCTCGCACCTGGTGTTCGTCGACAGCAGCGACGACGTGCTGATCAAGCGCTACTCCGAGACCCGGCGCCGGCATCCGCTGTCCGCCGACGGCCTGTCGCTGGCCGATGCCATCGCCAGCGAACGTCGCCTGCTGCGCAGCCTGTCGGGCATCGCCGAGGACACCATCGACACCAGCAACCTCAACGTGCACGAGCTGCGGCGCATGATCGCCACGCGCTACGCCGCCGCCAGCGAAGGGTTGTCGCTGCTGTTCGAATCGTTCGCCTACAAGAAGGGCCTGCCGCTGGACGCCGACTTCACCTTCGACGCGCGCTGCCTGCCCAACCCGCACTGGGACCGCGCGCTGCGTCCCCTGACCGGCAAGGACGCGCCGGTGCGCGACTTCCTCGCCTCGCAGGCGCTGGTCGGCGAATACCTCGCCGACGTGATCGGCTTCCTCGAAACCTGGCTGCCGCGTTTCGGCAACGACGACCGCAGCTACGTCACCGTCTGCATCGGCTGCACCGGCGGCCGCCACCGCTCGGTCTACCTGGCGGAAAAGCTGGCCGAACACTTCCGTCCCGGCAACCACGAGGTGCTCGCCTTCCATCGCGAGCTGGACTGAACATGAGCACGGGCGTCCTGCTGATCACGCACGAGGCGGTGGGCCAGGCGCTGATTGCCGCGGCGCGCCACGTCATGCCGCAACTGCCGCTCAAGGTGATGGCCATGACCGTGCCCGCCGACGCCGATGTCGGCAGCATGCGCCAGGCCACGGCACGCCACGTGCGCGAGCTCGACCACGGCGACGGCGTGCTGGTGCTGTCCGACCTGTACGGCGCCACGCCCTGCAACATCGGCCTGGCGGTCGGCGACCTGGGGGCCCCGGTGCGCTGCGTTTCCGGACTCAACCTGCCCATGCTCCTGCGGGTCATGAACTACGCCGACAGGTCACTGGACGAACTTGCCGAAATCGCGGCCACGGGCGGCCGCGGAGGAATCCTGATCGATCATGCGTGAACAAGACGTCACCGTTTCCAACCGCCTCGGCCTGCATGCCCGCGCCGCCGCCAAGCTGGTGCAGACCGTGCAGGGTTTCAAGTCGTCGGTCATGCTCGTCGACCGGGGCCGCGAGGTGAATGCCAAGAGCATCATGGGCGTGATGATGCTGGCCGCCGGCCAGGGCACGGCCCTGACCGTCCGCGTCGACGGGCCGGACGAGGAAGTGGCCCTGGGCGCGGCCATCGACCTGTTCGAGCGCAAGTTCGACGAGGGCGGCTGAGCATGCATTCGGGCACCCGGACAATCCGACCCGCGCACGGAGCACCGGCATGAGACACGTGTTGACCGGTACCGCGGGCGCACGCGGCATGGCCCTGGGGCGTGCCCGCCGGATCCAGTCGACCCGGATCCGCATCGATGCCACGCCGCTGGCCGACGACGAGGTAGAAGGCGAAATCCGGCGCCTGCACCAGGCCCTGGAAACCGCGCGCGAGGAACTGCTCGCCCTGCGCGACAAACTGCAGGGTTCGATGGTGCGCGAGGCCACCGAATTCGTCGATGCGCACAACATGCTGCTCAGCGACCCCGACCTGCTGCGCGGCCTGGACACCATGGTGCGCGAGCAGCACATGCGCGCCGGCGCCGCGCTCAAGGCCCAGCGCGATCGCCTGGTCGGCGTGTTCGACGCCATGGACGACCCCTACCTGCGCAGCCGCAGCGAGGACATCGACCAGGTCATCGGCCGCGTGCTGGGCATCCTCGCACGCAGCCGCAGCAACGAGGAACGCAAGCTGGCCTCGCGCGTGGGCGAGATCCTGGTCGCCGAGACCGTCGCCCCGGGCGACCTGGCCAGCCTGGCCGGACGCGGCCTGCTGGGCGCCGTCACCGTGTCCGGAAGCACCTACTCGCACAGCGCCATCCTTGCCCGCAACCTCAACCTGCCGATGCTGATCGGCGTCACGCGCGCGCTCGAGGACATCCGCGACAACGACCTGGTCCTGCTCGACGGCGAAGCCGGCGAAGTCATCGTGCACCCGGCCTCGCAGGACCTGGCCCGCTACCGGCAGTGGCAGCGCGAAACCGCGCGCGAGGGCAAGCGGCTGGCGGCGCTTGCCAACGCGCCGACACGCACCCGCGACGGCGTCGACATCCGGCTGTTCGGCAATGCCGAGCAACCCGCGGACCTGGCCACCGCGCGCAGCAACGGCGCCAGCGGCATCGGCCTGTACCGCAGCGAATTCCTGTTCCTGCGCAGCAAGGGCCTGCCCAGCGAGGACGAGCAGTTCGGCGCCTACCGCAACCTGGTGCTGGCCATGGGCGGCCTGCCCGTCACCATCCGTACCCTGGACCTGGGCGCCGACAAGGCCGGATCGGCCGGGCTCGCCGTGCGCGACGAGGACAACCCCGCGCTGGGCGTGCGCGGCATCCGCCTGTCGCTGCGCCATCCGGTCATCTTCGCCACCCAGTTGCGCGCGATCCTGCGCGCGGCCAGTTACGGACCGATGCGCATCCTCGTGCCCATGGTCACCCAGGCCGACGAACTGGAAGCCGTGCGCACCCTGGTCGACCACTGCGCGCGCGACCTGCGCAACGAGGGCGAGGAGCCCCCGGACAACATCCCGATCGGTGCCATGGTCGAAGTACCGGCCGCGGCGCTCACCGTGCGCACCCTGCTCAAGCAGGCCGATTTCCTGGCCCTGGGCACCAACGACCTGGCGCAATACGTGCTCGCCACCGACCGCAACAACGACGCCCTCGGCAAGCTGTACAACCCGTTGCAGCCGGCCCTGCTGCGCCTGATCTACCACGTCATCAGCGCCGGCCAGCGCGCCGGCAAGCCGGTCAGCCTGTGCGGCGAAATGGCCGGCGACCCCCTGTTCACGCCGTTGCTGCTGGCCTTGGGCCTGACCGATTTCAGCATGCATCCCGGCCAATTGCTGACCGTGCGCGACCACATCGGCAGCCTCGACCGTACCCGCCTGCGCCGCCTCGGCCCGCGCATCCTGCGCGCCGCCTCGCGCGACGAAGTGGAAGCCATCCTGCGCCAGGCCATGCCGGTCACCTGACCCCCGCCTGCAGGGAACCTCGAAAAACCATCGATCATGCAGGAGCCCATCTCATGCGCCCCTACATGAAAAGCGAAGGCGGAGTATTGCGGGTCAGGGGGCCATGGCGTCGATGAAGGCCTGCACCAGGGCGCCGTGATAGGCGTTGCGCGCAAGCACCAGCGACAGGCGCCGGCCAAGATCGAGAAACGGCGTACGCAATACCACCAGCCGCCCGGCAGCCATGGCATCGCCCACCGCCACTTCCGGCAGGCAGGCCAGACCAAGACCCGCGATCACGGCCTGCTTGATGGCTTCGGTCTGGCCCAGTTCCAGCACGGTTTCGCCCGGCGGCAGCACGGCCAGCGCACGCTCGCACAAGGCGCGCGTGGCCGATCCCGGTTCGCGCATGATCCAGCGGGCGCCCGCGAAGTCATCGACACGCAGACGCTTGCGGCGCGCCAGCGGATGATCCGGCCGCGCGCAGACCACCAGTGCGTCGGCGCGCCAGGGACGTACCTCGATGTCCGGTCGCAGCACCGTGCCTTCGACGCAGCCGATGTCCAGCCGATGCTCGCGCACGGCCGCGACGATGCCGTGGGTGTTGTCCACCTCCAGGCGTACCGACACCTGCGGATGCGCCACGGCAAACGCGCCGAGCAGTTCGCCGACCAGATAATTGCCGACCGTGTTGCTGGCTCCCAGGCGCAACTCGCCGCGCAACTGGTGCGATTCGTCCGCGGCACGCCGGTGCATTTCCTCGAAACGTTCGAGGATTTCCCGCGCCAGCGGCAGCAGGTCGCGGCCGCGCTCGTCGAGATGCAGACGCCCGCGATCGCGGGCAAACAGCGGTGCATCAAGGTGCCGCTCCAGTTCGGCCAGCGCCATGCTGACCGCCGGCTGGGTCAGGTGCAGACGTTCGGCGGCGGCGCGCACGCTGCCGGCATCGGCAATGGCCGTGAAAACCTCGAGCTGGCGCGGGCTGATGTTGATCATCAGGAATATTTATATATGCAATAAAGATTAATAAATATCATTTTTGCATATGCCAGCCTATCCTGCAGCGGTCCGTTTTCGAGGCTCCTTGCAGGGAACTTCGAAAAGCCACCTCTTCCCATTCCAGCCAAGACCTATTTCCGTTCGTGGTGAGGTATCGAATTTCCGTTCGTGGTGAGGTATCGAACCACGAACGGCACGGGAAACTTGGAGATTGCCCTTCGATACCTCAGGGCGAACGGGTCC
>CAZBZD010000015.1:0-18841 GCA_964496295.1 uncultured Rhodanobacteraceae bacterium
GGCGGGCACTGCCCGCCCTACCTGGGCGAACCCCTCCTGGCGTTTGCAGCCGGTCGCGCGACAGGTGATTTCTGGGGTAGGCTTGGCGGATATTTTCACGAGTATCGAGTCGCATGCCACAACCCGCCGCCGCCGATTTTGCCTGGCGCCTGCGCGTCTACTGGGAAGACACCGATGCCGGCGGCGTGGTCTACCATGCCGGTTACCTGCGCTTCATGGAGCGCGCCCGCTCGGAATGGCTGCGCGCGCGCGGCGTGGACCAGATACGGCTGCGCGAATCCTCCGGCCTGGGCTTCGTGGTGCGCGACATGCACCTCGATTTTTTTGCGCCGGCGCGGCTGGATGACGAACTGGACGTGTCCGTCGTGGTCCAAAATGTGCGCCGCGCCAGCCTGACATTCATGCAAAGTGTGCGACGCTATGGCGATCATGCCGAACTGGTGCGTGCCGGCGTGCGCGTGGCCTGCGTCGACATCGGGCAGATGCGACCGGCCCCCATTCCCGACAAACTCATGGCAAGGATTTCCTGACTGATGAACGGCCATCTGAACATTCTCGAGCTGGTGCTGCATGCCAGCATTCCGGTCAAACTGGTGCTGGCATTGCTGCTGGTGTTCTCGTTCCTGTCCTGGGTGATCATCGTCCGCAAGTTCGGTTTGCTGCGCGATGCCATGGAATCGGCCGACGCGTTCGAGGACCGTTTCTGGTCCGGTGGCGACCTGGCCGGGCTGTTCCGCGACGTGGACGGCCGCGGTGATGATTCCGGCGGGCTGGAGACGGTCTTTGCATCGGGTTTCCGCGAGTTCGCGCGCCAGCGCCAGCGCAAGAGCGGCGACACGCGCCACGTGCTGGAGGGTACCGAGCGCGCCATGCGCGTGACCGGCACGCGCGAAATCGAGCGTCTGGAGCAGAACCTGGAGTTCCTCGCCAACGTCGGCTCGATCAGCCCCTACATCGGCCTGTTCGGCACGGTGTGGGGCATCATGGCCGCGTTCCAGGGCCTGGGCGCGGTCAAGGAAGCCACCATCGCGATGGTGGCGCCGGGCATTTCCGAGGCGCTGGTGGCCACCGCCATGGGCCTGTTCGCGGCCATCCCGGCGGTATGGGCCTACAACCGCTACGCCAACAAGGTCGACCGCATCGCCACGCGCTACGACAACTTCCAGGAGGAGTTCTCGTCCATCCTGCAGCGCCAGCTCCACGCCGACGACAACGCCTGACGGAGCCCGGTCATGCGCACATCGACCCGATCCGGACGCCGCCAGCGCCGCCTCAAGGCGGAAATCAACGTCGTGCCCTACATCGACGTGATGCTGGTGCTGCTGATCATCTTCATGGTCACCGCGCCGCTGCTGCACCTGGGCGTGGACATCCAGTTGCCGCAGGCGTCGGCCAAGTCGCTGCAGAACGACAACGAGCCGGTGCTGGTCAGCATCGACAAGGACGGCCAGCTCTATCTCACCCTCGGCAATGCGCCGCGCGAGCCGATCAGCGCCGACGAGCTGGTGCGCAAGGTGCATGCCTTCGTCGACGTCAATCCCAAGGTGTCGGTGCTGGTCGGTGGCGACAAGCGCGTGGATTACGGCCGCATCTACCAGGCCATGGTGCTGCTGCAGCAGGCAGGCGTGCCGCACGTGGGCCTGATGAGCCAGCCGGATGCCGCCTCGGGTGCACGCCATGATGGATCAGACTAAGCGCACGCCGCGGGCAGTCCTGTGGTCGGCATTGCTGCACCTGGGGTTGGCGGTGTTCCTGCTGCTGACCACGCTTTCGTGCACGAGCTGGGAGCATGCGTTCGAGGTGCTGCCGCTGCCCGAGTCCTGGAACCCGATGACCTGCACGCGGCCGGTGTCGCTGCAGGGCCCGGTGATCGAGGCCACCCTGGTCGGCCCGTCCGGCGCGCCGTTGCCGCCGCCGGTCGAGACCAGGGCCGAGCAGCCGTCGATTGCGCCGCCCGAAGCCGAGCCGTCCCGGCCGAAGGTGGAGCCGGAGAAGCCGAAGCTGGAACCGGTCAAGACCCTGCCGGCGCCGCCCGAGCATCCGGACGTCAAGGACCAGCAGAAAGTGGTGGCCAAGGCCGAGCAGAAGGCCGAAAAGGCCCGGCGCGAGCAGGAGGAAAAGCAGAAGCAGCGCATGTCCGAGCTCGAAGCGCAGCAGCGTCAGCAGCAACTGGACAAGATCTTCGAGCAGCTCGACAAGGCGCGCGACCAGCGCGAGAAAGCCAGCCAGCGCAGCGACCTGGAAGAACAGAAGCTGGCGCAGCTGAAGGACATCAAGAAGGCCGAGGCCAAGGCGCCGCCGCAACCGGCCGGGGTCGAACAGGCCGAGAAAGCCCGCAGCGGCAGCAACGGCACCTCCGATGATGCCTACGAGGCGGCCATTCAGAACGCGGTCACGCAGGCATGGTTGCGCCCGGATAACATCCCCGAGGGGACCGTCTGCCCGATCCACATCGTGCAGATACCCGGCGGACAGGTCGTCAGCGTGACCATCGAGCCGAGTTGCCCGTTCAATGCGGCGGCCCGGCGTTCGGTGAAAAATGCGGTGCTGCGGGCACAGCCGTTGCCTTACGAGGGGTTCGAGAAATCCTTCCGCAGTGACATTACCCTCAATTTCAAGGTCACCCATTGAGCATGATGCACGGAATGAAAAAACACCCGCTCTTCACCCTGTTCCTGCTGTTCGGCCTGGCCCTGGCCGGCACCGGCGGCGCGCGCGCGCAGGGGCTCAGCATCGACATCGTCAACGGCACCAAGTCGGCCATTCCCGTGGCCGTGGTGCCGTTCGCCAACGAAAACGCGGGGCTGCCGCCGTCGACCGACGTGGCCAAGGTCATCCACATGGATCTGGCGCGCTGCGGCAAGTTCCGGCCGCTCGACCGCGACGACCTGGTGGCCTTCCCGCATCGCGGCAACGAGATCAAGTTTGCCGCCTGGAAACTGCTCAAGCAGGACTACATCGTCGTCGGGCACGTCTCCGACGCCGGCGACGGCGCCTACCAGGTGGCTTTCGAGCTGTGGGACGTCAACCGCCAGCAGAAGCTGCTGGGCCGCTCCTACACCGCGCGGGCCGCCGACCTGCGCGGCGTCGCGCACCAGATCGCCGACGCCATCTACGAGAAGATCCTCGGCGAGCCGGGCGCCTTCTTCACGCGCATCGCCTACGTGACCTCCACCGGCGTGGCGCCCGATATCACCTATTCGCTGATCGTGGCCGACTCGGACGGCTACAACCCGCAGGTGGTCGTGCGTTCGCACGAGGCGCTGCTGTCGCCGGCGTGGTCGCCCGACGGCGGCGAGCTGGCCTACGTCTCGTTCGAGAGCGGCAACTCGGCCGTCTACGTGCAGAACCTCGCCACCGGCGCGCGGCGCCTGGTGTCCGGCCGCAGCGGCATCAACGGCGCGCCCTCGTTCTCGCCCGACGGCTCCACGCTGGCGGTGTCGCTCTCCTACCAGGGCAATCCCGAGATCTACCTCATCGACCTTGCCTCCGGCAAGCTCACGCGCCTGACCCACAACTACGCCATCGACACCGAGCCGGAATGGATGCCCGACGGCGGCAGCCTCGTGTTCACTTCCGACCGCGCCGGCAAGCCGCAGTTGTACAAGATGCCGGTCAGCGGCGGTTCACCCGAACGGATCACGTTCAAGGGGTCCTACAATTCCAATGCCTCGATCGGCTACAAGGGCAAGCAGATTGCGATGGTGCGGGGCAGCGGGAACGTGTATCGTATTGCAGTGATGGATCGCAGCCTGGGCGGACAGGAGCACTTCGTCTCACCCGGCAACTTTGACGAAGCACCCAGTTTTGCACCGAACGGAAGCATGCTTTTGTACGCCGCCACGCAAGGTACGCGCGGCGTGCTTTATGCGGTGTCGTCGGACGGCAACGTGCGTCAGCGACTCGTGTTGTCGCACGGCAGCGTCCGCTCGCCCGCATGGGGGCCGTTCAGGCCGCACCAGAAGTAACAACAAGAAACACCCGCCGGTTCGCCGGCAAGAACCCGTAAGTTTCGGACTTCCATACTGTTGAAGGAAAGTGCCATGAACAAGAGCGTTCGTCTTACCCTGATCGCATTGACGTGTGCCGTCGGCGTCGCCGCGTGCTCCAAGAAGCAGGAGACCAAGCCCACGCCGCCGCCACCGCCGCCAGAGCAGACCACCCAGACCCAGCCGGCGCAGCCGACCGGTTACACCCCGGCCGACCTGGACACCGATCCGTGCCTGCGCCAGCGCGTGGTGTACTTCGATTTCGACCAGAGCACCATCAAGCCGGAATTCCAGCAGATCATGGCGTGCCACGCCAAGTACCTGCAGGACCGTCCGAGCGCCCACGTGCGCCTGGAAGGCAACACCGACGAGCGTGGCTCGCGCGAGTACAACCTCGGCCTGGGCGAACGTCGCGGCAACGCGGTCGAAGCGGCCCTGGAGGCCAACGGCGCCTCGGCCAGCCAGATCGAGGTGATCAGCTACGGTGAAGAGCGTCCGGTCTGTCGCCAGCACAACGAAAGCTGCTGGTCCAAGAACCGCCGCGTCAACATCGTCTACACCTCCAAGTGATGAAGCTGCCTGTGGCCAACCAGCCATGGGCTGTCCGAGCCCTCGCGACGGCCGCCACGTGCGCGGTCGTCGCGTTGTGGGGGAGCGGCCCGGTGCATGCCCAGAGCACGGGCATCACGCCCGCGCGCCAGCATGCACCGCCGGCATCGGCATCGGCGGCCCCGGCCGCCGGCAACCGGAGCGGCAGCGCCACGTCCCTGGTCAACCAGGTGCAGATGCTCAAGCAGCAGAACCGGGAACTGCTGGGACAGATCGAGCAGTTGCGTCACCAGCTCGACCGGCTCAAGCAGATCAACAAGGAGCAGTACATCCTGCTGGACACGCGCATCAAGCAACTCGAGGGCGGCGGCAAGGCCGCTCCGTCGCAGTCCGGCGATGCGGACGGGCAGGCTCCTGCGCAGGCCGGCAGTGCCGCGGCCGCCGCATCGGCGCCCGAACCGGCTTCGGCGGCAACGGCAGCGGCGGAAGCGCCGGCCCGTGCCGGCAGCAGCGCGGCGGCGACCGGCAGCGAGGAGGCGCAGAAGGCCTACGGCATCGCTTTCGACGCCCTGCGCGCGGGCGATTTCGTCAAGTCCTCGCGCGGTTTCCGCGCCTTCATCCAGCAATATCCGCACGACAAGCTGACGCCGAACGCGTGGTACTGGCTGGGCGAGTCCTACTACATCACGCAGAACTACAAGCAGGCGATGGATGCCTTCGACACGGTGCTCGAGCAGTTTCCGCAAAGCGGCAAGGCGCCGGGCGCGTTGCTCAAGAAGGGCTATTGCCAGCACGCGCTGAAGCAGACCGGCAAGGCACAGGCCACGCTCGAGGCGGTGATCGCCAAGTATCCGGGCAGTTCGGTGGCCAAGCTGGCCAGGCAGCGCCTGGAAGACATTCGCCTGCAGCAGCAGTTGCATTAAAATCGCCGGCATGAGTGCTTCCGTGTCCGTCGCGGACGCGGCGACGCCGGCGCATCCGCCGCGTCTGCGTGTCAGCGAAATTTTCCACTCCATCCAGGGCGAGGCCGACGCGGTCGGCTGGCCCACCGTGTTCGTGCGCCTGACCGGGTGCCCGTTGCGCTGCGTGTGGTGCGATACCGAATACGCCTTCCATGGCGGCCAGTGGCACGACATCGACGCCATCGTGGCGGAAGTGGCGCGTTACGGCGCGCGCCATGTCTGCGTCACCGGCGGCGAGCCGCTGGCGCAGAAGCGTTGCCTGCTGCTGCTCCAGCGCCTGTGCGACGCCGGCCACGAGGTGTCGCTGGAAACCTCCGGCGCGCTCGACGTGTCCGGCGTGGACACCCGCGTGCACAAGGTGCTCGACCTCAAGGCGCCCGGTTCCGGCGAAAGCGCGCGCAACCTGTGGAGCAACCTGGACCACCTGTCCGCGCACGACCAGGTCAAGATGGTGGTGGCCGATCGCGCCGACTACGACTGGGCCTGCGACGTGCTGCGGGAGCACGACCTTGCCGCGCGCTGCACGGTGCTGCTGTCGCCCGTGGCCGGCAAGCTCGAACCGCGCCGGCTGGCCGACTGGATCCTCGCCGACCGCCTGCCGGTACGCCTGCAGGTGCAGTTGCACAAGTACCTGTGGGGCGACGTGCCGGGACACTGATTCTGCCGGGACCCGGAAGCGTGCAGGGCGGGCGCTCCCCGCCGGGCATGGCCGGGCGGACGCCGCTTATCGAAGCCCCGCAATGTTCAACGGACCATCATGAAATGACCGAAACATCCTCCCTCCGCAACGCCGTCGTCCTGGTTTCCGGCGGCATGGATTCGGCCGTCACCATGGCGCTGGCCCGCGAACAGGGCTTCGCCGCGTACGGCCTGAGCGTGGCCTACGGCCAGCGCCACGTTTCCGAACTGGCCGCTTCCGGCCGCGTCTGCCGCATGCTCGGCGCGGCCGAGCACAAGACCGTGGACGTGGACCTGCGCAGCATCGGCGGCTCGGCCCTCACCGCCGACATCGACGTGCCCGAGGACGCGGTGGACACCGCCGAGGACCATGTCCCGGTCACCTACGTGCCGGCGCGCAACACCATCATGCTGTCGATCGCCCTGGGCTGGGCCGAGGTGCTGGGCGCGGCGGACATCTTCTGCGGCGTCAACGCGGTGGACTATTCCGGCTATCCGGATTGCCGCCCGGCTTTCATCGAAGCGTTCCGGAACCTGGCCAACCTGGCCACGAAGGCCGGCGTGGAAGGCGCCGGCATCCGCGTGCATGCGCCGCTGATGGACATGACCAAGGCCGACATCGCCCGCGAGGGCATGCGCCTGGGCGTGGATTTCAGCCAGACCGTCAGTTGCTACCAGGCCGACGCCGACGGCCGTGCCTGCGGCCACTGCGACGCCTGCCTGCTGCGCGCCGAGGGGTTCCGCCGGGCCGGCATCGCCGATCCCACGCACTACCGCTGAATGTCGCGAGCCGTTAGAATTGCCGGCTCGCGTCTTTCGTGACGACGCGACAAGCCGGTTTCGGGGCCGTTAGCTCAGTTGGTAGAGCACCGGACTTTTAATCCGATGGTCATTGGTTCGAATCCAATACGGCCCACCATTCGAAGCGCGCATGGTCTCGTGCCATGCGCGCTTTTCTTGTCCTGCGACAACCCCCGGCACCCGCGGCGCGGGGTTTTTCTGCAGGGGCGCAGCCTGTCGGGGGCTTATCCTGCCGTCGCGCGCTCGATGCCGCCGATCGCGACGTCGACCATGTGGTCGATCTCGGCCTCGGTGACGACGTAGGGCGGCATGAAATACACCACGTTGCCGAGCGGGCGCAGCAGGCACTCGTGCTCGATGCCGTGCAGGAACACCTCGACCTTGGCGTGCCGGCACCAGTCGTCGGGAGGCGGCGTGCGCGTGGCCTTGTCCGGGGTCAGCTCGACGGCGGCGATCATGCCGGTCTGGCGCACGTCGGCGACGTGCGGGTGATCCTTCAGCGGTTCCAGGCGACGGGCCATGTGCGCGGCCAGTTCGCGGTTGCGTTCCAGCACCGGCTCGTCGGCGAAGATGGCGAGCGTTTCCAGCGCCACGCGACAGGCCAGCGGGTTGCCGGTGTAGCTGTGCGAGTGCAGGAAGGCCTTGCCGCTGGCATGCGTGTCGTAGAAGGCGGCGTACACGTCCTCGGTGGCGAGCACGGCCGACAACGCCATGGTGCCGGCGGTCAGGCCCTTGGACAGGCACATGAAATCGGGTGACACATTGGCCCTTCGACCGGGCTCAGGACAGGCCTGCTCGCAGGCGAACAGGGTGCCGGTGCGGCCGAAGCCGACGGCGATCTCGTCGGCGATGAAGTGCACGTCGAACTCGTCGCACAGCCTGCGCAATCCCGCGAGATAAGCCGGGTGGTACATGCGCATGCCGGTGGCGCACTGCACCAGCGGCTCGACGATGACCGCGCAGGTCTCGTGCGCATGCCGTTCCAGCATGCCGCGCAGGTCGGCCAGCCGGCGCGTGGCGAACGCCTCGGCGCTTTCGCCGGCTTCGGCGTCGTGGCTGTCCGGCGACGGCACCAGCAGGGGCTCGAGCAGCAACGGCGCGTAGGTCCTGCGGTACAGCGCCACGTCGCTGACCGACAGCGCGCCCAGGGTCTCGCCGTGATAGCCGCCGGACAACGCCATGAAACGCGTGCGCCGGCCCTGGCCGCGGTTGAGCCAGTAATGGAAGCTCATCTTCAGCGCGATCTCGACGGCCGAGGACCCGTTGTCGGCATAGAACACGCGTTCCAGGCCCGGCGGCGTCACGGCCACCAGGCGTTCGGCCAGCTCGACCGCCGGCGGGTGCGTCATGCCGGCGAAGATCACGTGCTCCAGCGTGCGCGCCTGGTCGGCCAGCGCGGCGGCGATGCGCGGGTTGGCATGGCCGAACAGGTTGACCCACCAGGAGCTGATGGCGTCGAGATAGCGCCGGCCTTCGGCATCGAAAAGCCATGCCCCTTCGCCGCGCAGCACCGGTACCATGGGGATCGTTTCGTGGTCGTGCATCTGCGTGCACGGGTGCCACACGTGGCGCAGGTCGCGTTCGGCCAGCGCGCGATTGTTCGAGACGGGAGTATCCATGGCATGCATGATCCTTGTAATCCGCATGAATGCGCAAGAGGTTGACAATTGATGGCATCGCGATCGCGTCGCCGCTGGCCCCGGGTGGTGCTGGCCGTGCTGCTGGCCCTGTTCGCGCTGGCGTGGTGGTTCCCGGCCCGCTGGGCGTGGTGGATGGTGCGCGGCGACTATCCGGCGGTGCACGTGGAAACCGTCGGCGGCAGCGTGTGGGACGGCCATGCGCGCGGCCTGGTCGTCAACGGCCAGCGCCTGGGACGGTTGCACTGGACGCTGAGCCGCATGGCCGTGTTCGGGCGTCTGCGCGGGCAGGTCGACCTGGGCGGCGCGGGCGTCATGGTGGATGGTCATGTCGCGCGCGCCGGCGATGACGTTATCGTGGCCCGCGACCTGCATTTCAGCGTGCCGATGCAGCGCCTGAAGGTGCTGTGGCCGGCCGGCATGCCGCTGGGCGGCACGCTCGAAGGGCAGGTCGCCGACATGCGCCTCGTCGATGGCTGGCCGGTGCGGTTGCAGGCGCGCGTGACCTGGCAGTCGGCACAGGCCGGAGCGCCGGGGCGGCGCGTGGTGCTGGGCGACCTGGAGTCGCGCTGGAGCGCTTCCGGCGGCGGCGCGATCCGGGCCGACCTTGCCGATGCGGGCCGCGGCGGCCCGCTCGGTCTGGAGGGCCGCTTCGTGGCCACGGCGCTGGGCTGGCGGTTGCAGGCGACGCTGCGTCCGCGCCGCGCCGACCCGAAGCTGCGCCGGCTGCTGGAGCGGTTCGGCCAGCGGCAACCCGACGGCAGCGTGCGCGTGGAGCGCCACGGCGGCCTGGCCATGGCGAGGAGATGAGGATGGACGCGGATATCGACGAAGGCTGGCTGGAAGGCGCGCTGAAAGTGGCGCGCGATGCGGCGGCGGCGGCGGCGCGGGTGATCGCGACGTACCGCGGGCGCCCGCTGGAGGTCGAGCACAAGGCCGACGACAGCCCCGTGACCGTGGCCGACCGCGAGGCCGAGAGCGTCATCCGCGGCACCATCCGGCGCCGTTTTCCCGGGCACGCCATCTTCGGCGAGGAGCAGGGGCGGGAAGGCGACGGCGACTTCCTGTGGCTGGTCGATCCGCTGGACGGCACCAAGAGCTTCGTGCGCGGCACGCCGTTCTATTCCACCCAGATCGCGTTGATGCACAAGGGTGAACTGCTGCTGGGTGTTTCGGCCGCACCGCAATATGGCGAAACGCTGTGGGCACGTCGTGGCGGCGGTGCCTGGATGGACGGCCGGCGCATCCAGGTGGCGGACACGAGCAGCTTTGCGCAGGCCGTGTTGTCGCTCGGCAACCTGCGCACCCTGGCCGGCGATGCGCCGCGCTGGCGCGCGCTGGGCGACCTGGTCGGCAAGGTCAACCGCGTGCGCGGCTACGGCGATTTCTGCCATTACCACCTGCTCGCGCGTGGTGCGCTGGACATCGTGATCGAGTCCGACGTCAATATCCTCGACGTGGCCGCGCTGGCCGTGATCGTGCGCGAGGCCGGCGGCGTGTTCACCGACCTCGACGGCGGCGAACTCGCGCTCGATACCACCAGCGTGCTGGCCGCCCTGCCGCCGCTGCACGAAGCCGTGCGCCACCAGTTGCGAAAACCCTGATCGAATCCATTTCCGTAGGGCGGGCACTGCCGCCGGGCATGCCTGGTGGACACACGAACTTTCGATGGCGGGCAGTGCCCGCCCTACGCGTTTCCGCGGCATGGTCCGTTTTCCGTGGGGGCCGGAAGGCGGGGGATTCGGCGACCGCGTACAATGCCGGCATGTCCAAGTTTCCCAAGATCCTGGCGCGCCGCGCCAGCACCCACAGCACGTTCCTGCGCACCGAGGAACTGGACCTCGAATTCAGCAACGGCGTGCACCGCACCTACGAGCGCATCCTCAATGCCGGGCGCGGCGCGGCCATCATCGTGCCGATGCGCGACGACGACACCGTGCTGCTGGTGCGCGAATACGGCGCCGGCCTGCAGCATTACGAACTGGGCCTGCCCAAGGGCCGGCTCGATCCCGGCGAGAGCGCCATCGAGGGTGCCAACCGCGAACTGAAGGAAGAAGCCGGCTACGGCGCGCGCGACCTCGTGGTGCTCGGCCGCGTGTCGCTGGCAGCGGCCTACATGAGTCACTTGACCGACGTGGTCCTGGCCCGGGACCTTTACCCCGAACGCCTGCCCGGCGACGAACCCGAGGAGATGGAAGTGGTGCCCTGGAAAATGTCCGAACTGCATACCCTGATCGCGCGCGACGATGTCACCGAAGGCCGCACCATGGCGGCGCTGTTCATGGCGCGCGAATACCTGGCCGGCCGGTACCAGCCGGCATGAGCGCGCGCATCGACGACCTGCCGCCGCTGGACGCCGTCTGCAGGCTGGCCGAACAGGCCGGGCAGGCCATCCTGGAGGTCTACGCGCGCGAGGATTTCGAAGTCGAAAGCAAGTCCGACGACTCGCCGCTGACCGCCGCCGACCTCGCCTCGCATCGTCTCATCGTCGACGGCCTGCGCGCGCTGACGCCGGACATCCCGGTGCTGTCGGAAGAATCCGCCGACATCGCCTGGGACACGCGCCGGCAATGGCAGCGCTACTGGCTGGTCGACCCGCTCGACGGCACGCGCGAATTCGTCAAGCGCAACGGCGAGTTCACCGTCAACATCGCGCTCGTCGACGAGCATGCGAGCGTCATGGGCGTGGTGTTCGTGCCGGTCACCGGCGATCTTTACTACGCCAGCGTCGAAGCCGGCGCGCACATGCGCCGGGACGGCAAGACGTCCGCCCTGCGCACGCGCCCGCCGGCTTCGCCGCCGGTCGTCGCCGGCAGCCGCTCGCACGGCAGCGACCGCCAGGCGCGGCTGCTGTCGGGCATCGGCGAGTACACCACCGTGGCGATGGGCTCGTCGCTGAAGTTCTGCCTGGTCGCGCGCGGCGAGGCCGACCTGTACCTGCGCGCCGGCCCCACTTCGGAGTGGGACACCGCCGCCGCGCAATGCGTGCTGGAGCAGGCCGGCGGCGCGGTCACGCGGCTCGACGGCACGCCGCTGGCCTACAACACCAAGGAGTCGCTGCTCAATCCCGAGTTCCTGGCCGCGGGCGATCCCGGCGCCGACTGGCCGACCAGATTGGTCGACGCCTGATTTTTGTTCTGCGCACGATGATGGGAAGACGCGACCATCCTCATGATCGTGGGCGGATTGCGCTACCGTGCCGGTCATGAGCGACGACAAACACGACATCGACGGCCTGCTCGCCATCATGGCGCGCCTGCGCGATCCGGAAAACGGCTGCCCCTGGGATGTCGAACAGGACTTCGATTCCATCGCCAGCTACACGCTGGAAGAAGCGCACGAAGTCGTCGATGCCATCGACCGGCGCGACTTCGACGACCTGCGCGACGAACTCGGCGACCTGCTGCTGCAGGTGGTGTTCCACGCGCGCATGGCCGAGGAGGCCGGGCACTTCGATTTCGCCGACGTGGTCGCCGCGATCAGCGACAAGATGCTGCGTCGCCACCCGCACGTGTTCGCCGGCGCAGAACGTACCGATGCCGCCGCGCAGACGCGCAGCTGGGAAACCATCAAGGCCGCGGAGCGCCGGCGCAAGGGCGAAAGCGACGACAGCGTGCTGGCCGGCATCGCGCGCGGCCTGCCGCCGTGGCGTCGCGCGCAGAAACTGCAGCAACGCGCCGCGCGCACCGGCTTCGAATGGCCGGACGCGGCGCCGGTGCTGGACAAGCTGGACGAGGAAGTCGCCGAACTGCGCGCCGAGTTCGGCGCCGAACCGGACCCGGGGCGCATCGAGGACGAACTCGGCGACGTGCTGTTCGTGCTGGTCAACCTGGCCCGCCATGCCGAAGTCGATTTCGCGCGCGCGCTGCGTCGTGCCAACACCAAGTTCGAGCGCCGCTTCCGCGCCATGGAAACCCTCGCCGCCGCCGAGGGCCGGCCGCTGGAGGAGCGCGACCTGTCGTCACAGGAAGCCCTGTGGCGGCGCGCCAAGCGACAGGAACGGACGGGCGGCGACGCGGCCTGACCCCGGCATCGGGGCAAGGGCATCGCGCGACCCGTGAAGGCGGCATGATGCCGGTGGTCAGCAGGCATTCACGGGTTGCCGAACAGGTTTCGTGCCGGATTGCGGCGACGGCAGGCCTTGTCGCGGCGGGGCGCCGGTGCTTCCGGCCGGCCTGCCTGCCGCGATGCACTGGCTGAACTCATCCTCACTGCCGCTTTCCGTTCAGGTCCAACTTCACGTCCTGCTCACCTGGCTTTGAGTCTAATTCCACACTGTTGGATTTCGATTTGCGAGGTGATGCAACGGTGGGTGACAAGGGAGGTTTGATTCTGTTGATCGAGGACCAGCGCGACACGGCCGCGCTGGTGGGCGAGCATCTCGGGCAGCGCGGCTACGGCGTCGATTATGCCGGCGACGGCGCCAGCGGCCTGCGGCTTGCCTCCGGCGGCAACTACGACGTGATCGTGCTGGACCGGATGCTGCCCGACATGGACGGCGTGGACGTGTGCACGCAATTGCGCCGCCACGAGCGGCGCGCCATACCGATCCTGATGCTGACCGCGCTCGACGGCGTGGACGACAAGGTCGACGGGCTGGACGCCGGCGCCGACGACTACCTCACCAAGCCGTTCCAGATGCGCGAACTCGAGGCCCGCCTGCGCGCGTTGATCCGCCGCGACCGGCGCGGCGTGTCCGGCCATGTCTACACCGTCGGCGACATGGTGCTCGACACCGGCACCATGCAGTTGACGCGCGGCGGAAGGCGGCTCACGGCATCGCCCATCGGCATGAAGCTGCTGGCGATCCTGATGCGCGAATCGCCGCGCGTGGTCAGCCGCCGCGACATCGAGCGCGAGATCTGGGGCGATCACCTGCCCGATTCCGACACCCTGCGCTCGCACCTCTACAACCTGCGCAAGGTCATCGACAAGCCGTTCGACAAGCCGCTGCTGCACACCATCCATTCGGCAGGCTACCGCCTGGCGGACCTGCAGACGCGCGGCGCCTGAGCTCCTCCGTGCGCGGGCAGTGCCCGCTCCGCCACGAAAGGAACCGGTGTCCGGAAGGCGCGAGGCCTACTCGGACGGCCGTTCGCGCACCGGATGCTTGGACAGCTTGCGCTGCAGCGTGCGCCGGTGCATGCCCAGGCGGCGCGCGGTTTCGGAGATGTTGCCGTCGCATTCGGTGAGCACGCGCTGGATGTGTTCCCACTCCAGGCGCCTCAGCGGCAGCGGCGCGTCCGGCGCATCCGGCGCCGCTTCGGCGGTTTCCTCGCCGTCGCCATCGAGCAGGGCCCGCGCCACGGCGTCGGCATCCACCGGCTTGGCCAGGTAGTCGTGCGCGCCGCGCTTGATCGCTTCCACCGCCGTGGCGATGGAAGCGTAGCCGGTCAGCAGCAGCACGCGCATGTCCGGCACGATGGCCTTGAGGTCGGCGATCAGGTTGAGGCCGTTGTTTTCGCCCAGCTTGAGGTCGAGCACGCAGAACGCCGGCCGCTGCCTGCGCGCGGTGACGATCGCGCTGTCGGCGTCGTCGGCCGTTTCCACCGCGAACCCGCGCGAGGTCAGCGCGCGCGACAGCACGCGCGAAAAGGTGTCGTCGTCGTCGACGATCAGCAGTTTGTGCAGTTCCTCGTTCATGCGTGCAGTTTACTACCCATCGCCAATCCGATCCGGCGGGCGGCGGGCAGGGCGGGCACTTCCCGCCTTGGAAGGTTTGTGCATGCCCGGTCCCCCGGTCCGCCTGCTCAGGGACTCATCACCGACAGCGGCAGGCGCAGGCGGATCTCGCCGCCCTGTGCCGTGTTGAAGGTCTTCAGTTCGCCCTCCAGGCGCTCGGCCGTGGCCTCGGCGAGCGCCAGGCCCAGGCCGAGCCCGGTGTGCTTGCGCGTGTAGCCGATGTCGGCCAGGTCCTCGGTGCCCACGAAACCGGGGCCGTGGTCGCCGACGGTCAGTTCCAGCCAGTCGCCGTCGATGCGCGCGGCCAGCGTGACCCGGCGGGAATCGTTCAGCGCCGAAGCGTCGGCGGCATTGTTGAGCAGGTTGAGCAGCGCGTGGCGCAGGCCGGCCTGGATTGCCAGTTCGGTATCGCCGATGCCCTCGGCCGGCCGGAAGTGGACTTCCGCCTCGGGGCGCAGCAGGCGGAAGCGTTCCAGGCACCCGCGCAGGAAGGCGCGCAGCGTGGCCTGTTCGGGGGCCTGCGACAGTTGCGACTTGCCGAAGGCGACCATCTCGCGCAGGCTGGCGCGGCAGCGCTCGACCTGTGTTTCCAGCAGCGCCAGGTCCTCGCTGAGCTGGTCGTCGCCGGCGTGTTCGTGGCGCAGCTCGGGCAGCAGCGTGCGCATGGTCGACAGCGGCGTGTTCATTTCGTGCGCGGCACCGGCGGCCTGGGTGGCGATGGCGAGGATGCCCTCGTCGCGCAGGGCCCGTTCGCGGATGCGCTGCACCTCCGCCTGCCGCGCGCGCAACGCCGCCGCCAGGCGGTTGATGAACACGCCCAGGATCAGCGCCATGATGATGAAGTTGACCGCCATGCCGGCCACGTGCAGGCGGAACCCGGCCAGCTCGCGCGGCATCGGCAGCGGCACGTACCACCACAGCAGGAACAGGTAGGCCAGGCCCGACAACGTGGCCACGGCCATGATGGCGCGCGTGGACAGCGCCGCCGCCGCCAGCGCGATCGGCACCAGCAGCAGGCTGATGAAGGGGTTGCTGGCGCCGCCGGTGAAATACAGCAGGTACCCGAGCACCAGCATGTCCACGGCGATGTGGCCCAGGGCCTCCCATTCGCCGATCGGCCAGGCGAGCTGCAGCCGCCAGGCCGCCGCCACCGCGAACACCGTCAGCGCGCCGATGCCGACGAACAGGTACAGCTCGGCAATCGGCAGGCCCAGCACCTGCGCCACCACCAGCACCGCCGCGCTCTGCCCGGCGATGGCGTACAGCCGCAGCCAGGCCAGCGAACGGACCAGGGCGCGCGGGCCGGTGCGGGGAGATGCTTGCGGAACGGGCATGGCGCGATGGTGTCGCCGTCACCGCCGCGGGTCGGCGGCGACGGCCTTGCGGGTCATTCTTCCGTGCCGATGGTCGGCAGGGGCGTCTCGGTGGCCTTGCTGGTGTATTCGTGATGCTGCGCGTCCAGGCGTCGCATCATCGGCAGCACGGCCAGCGCGAAAATGGTGCAGATCACGCCGGCCACGCCCAGCCACAAGAACAGCGAGGTGTAGATCGGCATGGTGGTGGTGTAGATCAACTCGTTGAACCGGTGCAGCAGGTCCTGGCTCTGCTGGGGCAGGGCCGGGAATGCCGGCAGGTCGACCTTGGCGGCCGCTTCCTTGCCCTTGTCGGCAAGCTCGATCCAGGCGCGGAAATCCTCCAGGCGCATCGACATCACCGCCGGATAGGCGGCCTGCACCTTGTCCACGAGCGGGCTGGTGGCCCGGGCCAGGATGTCCTTGACGGTGTTGGGCACGCTGGCCAGGGTGGAAACCATGCCGCCCAGGTACTGCGAGATGCCCGAGGCCACGAAGTAGGCGCCCATCATGAAGCCGCCCATGCGGGCCGGCACGTAGCGCGCGATCATGGCCAGGCCCAGGCCGCTGACCAGCAGTTCGCCCAGGGCGCCGAACCCGTAGCCGCCGACCATGACCCACCAGCTGGTGAGGCCGGGTGCGGTGGTGAAGTGCGCGGCGCTGCCGTAGATGAAGAAGCCGATGGCGACGGCGACGAAGCCCAGCGCGAACTTGGTGGCCACGGACAGGTCGCCCTTCTTGCCCTTGCTGGCGCGGGTGTAGATGAGCGCCAGGATCGGGCTGAGCACGAAGATCCAGATCGGGTTCAGGAGCTGGAACTGTTCCGGCAGCCAGTCCAGCGGGTGCCAGCCGAAGATGGTGAGCGCCGGGTCCACGTTGCGCAGCGCGAACAGCGTCAGCGAGGTGGACATCTGCTGGTAGAAGATGAAGAAGAACACGGTCTGGACGGTCAGCACCAGCGCCGCCACCAGGCCGGCCCGCTCGCCCTGCTTGCCCTTGGAAATCAGGTACACGAAGATGCCCAGCACGGTGATGCCGGCAGCGATCACGAAAATCCGCGCGACCAGTTCCGATTGCAGGATGAACGCGGAAATGAACACGGCAGCCGTGGCGGCCAGCAGCACCAGCCCCAGCTTGCCCATGTCGACCCGGCGGTGGTCGGGCTCGGAGCCGATGGCGCTGAGCGTGTGGCGCATGATCAGGTAGTTGAACAGGCCGATCAGCAGGCCGATGGAACAGAACGCGAAGGCGGCGTGCCAGCCGATCTCGTTGCCGTAGTGCTCGTTGACGTATTCCTTGATCAGCGGCGTGGCGATCTGCGAGAGCACCGAGCCCAGGTTCACCGCCATGTAGTAGATGGTGAAGGCGCTGTCGATCTTGGAATCGTCGCCTTCGTAGATCTTGCGCACCAGGTTGCCGGCGTTGGCCTTGAACAGGCCGTTGCCGACCACGATCACGCCCAGCGAGCAGAACAGGAACCAGGTGCTCTGGCCGGGCACCGCCATCAGCGCGTAGCCCACGGCCAGGACGATGGCGCCGGTCAGCATGGTGCGCCGGGTGCCCAGTATCTTGTCGCCGATCCAGCCGCCGAAGGCGGGCGAAACGTAGATCAGCGCGGCCGCCGCACCCCAGGTCAGGGTGGCGCGCTCGTCGGGAAAGCCCAGGCGCTGCACCATGTAGAGCACGATGAGCACCTGCATGCCGTAGAAGCCGAAGCGCTCCCACATCTCGATCAGGAAGACGGTCGAGAAGGAACGCGTCTTCGATACTGGATTGGTGGTTGTCGTCATGTTGATCCCGCGGATGGATTGAACGAAATACGGCACCGCGGCGGACAGCCGTGGAGCCCCTCCCCAAGGCGGCGCGCGAGGGCCGCCGTCCGGCCCCCTGCGGGCGCGCGAACCTGCCAAGAGTACATGAACGGGGCGGCTCGTGGAGCGTGCGCCGGTTTTGCCGGCGGCCGGGCCGCCGCCGTCGCCGCGCGCCGTCGCGCGTCTGTGGCATCATGCCCAGTCACCCCGGACAACGGACACACGCATGGCCAGCAACCAGCGCCGTGGCTTGAAGCAAATCTGGCTTGCCCTCGTCTGGTCGATGAAGGGCATCAGGGCGGCGTTCCGCCACGAGGCCTCGTTCCGGCTGGAGGCGTACGTGGCCGTGGTGGTGGTGCCGCTGGGCCTGTGGCTGGGCGACGGCGCGGTCGAGAAACTGCTGCTGGGCGGCACCCCGCTGTTCGTGCTGTCGGCGGAGCTGTTCAATTCGGCCATCGAGGCGGTGGTCGACAAGGTCAGCCCCGAGTACCACGAGCTGGCCGGACGCGCCAAGGACATGGGCTCGGCCGCCACCTTCGTGATGATGCTGCTGGTGCTGCTGACCTGGGTGCTGATCCTGGGCAGCCGATTCTGGTAATCCAGCCATCCCCCTGCGGGGAGCTTCGAAAAACCGACAAATCGCGAGAACGAAGTCCGTTCGCCCTGATGCTTCGATACCTCGCCACGAACGGTTCGATACGCGAAGCGTACCCAGTGCTGAGCCTGTCGAAGCATCACCACGAACGGAAATAGATCTTGGCTGGAACGGGGAAAGGCGGTTTTTAGAGGTTCCCTGCAGGAGCGCAACCGGGCGCGATTGCCTCAAGGCTCGTTCATGCGCCGCCCCTGCAAGGAGAGTTCAAGAATCGCGGATGTCGCCATCCAGGTAGAACCAGATGCCGCCCTCGCGCACGAACCGGCTGAACTCGTGCAGCCGCTGCGCCCGCCCCCCGCCGATGCGGAACCGCGCCACGAATTCCACCCGCGCGTGATCGGCGTCGTCCGCCTCGCGACGGCGCACGTCCAGCCCCAGCCAGGTGGGCGCGGGCTGCTGCGCGGCCAGGCGCAGCGATGCCGGTCGCGTGCGCGGGTGCCAGGTGGCCAGCAGGTAGTCCTCGCGCCGCAGCACGTAGGCGCTGTAGCGCGCCCGCATCAGCGCCTCGGCGCTGGCGGCCGGGCTGCCTCCGTGCAGCGGCCCGCAGCAGCGGTCGTAGCCGGCGGGATTGCCGCAGGGGCAGGGCGTGGAGGTGTCGACCGCCTTCAGCGGTCCGCGTGCGCGGGGCTTCTGCATGCGTCCATGATGCCGCAAACACCCGTAGGAGCGCACCTGGGCGCGATAGCCACAGCGCATCATGAGCAGTGCGTAGGTCGGGTTGGCTT
>CAZBZD010000016.1:0-18061 GCA_964496295.1 uncultured Rhodanobacteraceae bacterium
CGGACCGCGACGGCCTGTTCGCCGACATCACCGCGGTGCTCGACCGCCAGCGTTTTTCGGTGGTCGAGGCGCGCGTGCTCAGCTCGCACACCGGCATGGCGCTGGACACCTTCCTGCTGCTGGAATCGGAAACCCAGGAGCCGGCCACGCTGGAACGCGCCGAGATGCTGCGCCAGCGCCTGCTGCGCGCGCTCAAGCGCTCCACGCGCGCGCAACCGGCGCGGCGCGGCCTGTCGCGCCAGTTGCGGCATTTCCAGATGCAGCCGCACGTGCAGTTCACGCGCGACGAAAACCTGGGCCGCACCCAGGTGGCGCTGGTGTGCAGCGATCGCCCGGGGTTGCTGGCTTCGGCCGCGCAGGCTTTCCTGGAAACCGGCGTGCGCGTGCACGACGCGCGCATCGCCACCTTCGGCGAGCGCGTCGAGGATTTCTTCCTGGTCAGCGACGCCGGCAACGCGCCATTGGATGACGAGACCTGCGAAACCTTGCGCGAGATTCTGGAACGCCACGTCGGACGCGATACCCATAAAAACGGGTAGGGCGGGCACTGCCCGCCAATGAGGGCATGTATCGGCGGGCAATGCCCGCCCTGCCGGATGGGGCTCGGGCTTGTGCACGATATTCATGCCCGGCCATCGATGCTTGCATGTACCCTTGGCTTTTTTGCAGGCACGGGCACCGACCATGGCAGACATCCAGGCGCAGATCGAGGACGCCTTCGAGCACCGCGACCGGCTCGACCGCGAAGCCGTCCGCCCGGCCGTGGAGGCCGCGCTGGCCCTGCTCGAATCGGGCGAACGGCGCGTGGCCGAGCCCGACGGCAACGGCGGCTGGAAGGTCAACCAGTGGCTGAAAAAGGCGGTGCTGCTGTATTTCCGCATCAGCGACAACCGCGTGGTCGACGGCGGCCCGGCACAGGCCTTCGACAAGGTGCCGCTGCGCTTCGCCCACGGCCACGACGCCGAGCTGGACCACCTCGGCGCGCGCGTGGTGCCCGGCGCGCTGGTGCGTCGCGGCGCGTACATCGGCAAGGACGTGGTGCTGATGCCGAGCTACGTCAACATCGGCGCCCACGTCGGCGCGGGAACCATGGTCGACACCTGGGCCACGGTCGGTTCGTGCGCGCAGATCGGCGCCGGCGTGCACCTGTCCGGCGGCGTCGGCATCGGCGGCGTGCTGGAGCCGCTGCAGGCCGGTCCGACCATCATCGAGGACGGCTGCTTCATCGGCGCGCGCTCGGAAGTGGTCGAGGGCGTGGTGGTGGAAAAGGGCAGCGTGATCGGCATGGGCGTGTATCTTGGCCAGTCCACGCGCATCCACAACCGCATGACCGGCGAGACCGGCTACGGCCGCATCCCCGCCGGCAGCGTCGTGGTGGCCGGCAACCTGCCGGCGGCCGACGGCACGCACAGTTTGTACGCCGCGATCATCGTCAAGCAGGTGGACGAAAAGACGCGGGCGAAGACCGGCATCAACGAACTGCTGCGCGCCGGGGAGTGATGGTTGCGAGGCAGGGCGGGCAGCGAGGGCGCAAACATCGGTGCCCGAGGTGATGATGTGGTGTCGGACGATCGTGTGCGCTAGCCTCCCCGAGTCCCGGTTTCCCGAAGAATCGCCATGTCCCGGCTACCCACCCTCTACGGCCTGACCACCTGCGACACCTGCCGCAAGGCGCGCAACTGGCTCAAGCGTTTCGACATCGAGCACGAGTTCGTCGATTACCGCGCGCATCCGGTCGAGCCGGAAACGCTGAAGGACTGGGCGCAAAAGGTCGGCGGCTGGGAAAAGCTGGTCAACAAGTCCTCGACCACCTGGCGCAACCTGCTGCCGCAGCGCAGGAACCCGGGCAGCGACCCGGAATGGACGCTGCTGATCCGCGAGCATCCGGCTTTGGTGCGCCGGCCGGTGGTGGTGTTGCCGGACGGTCAGGTCAGCGTCGGCTTCAAGGACAATCTGTTCAAGCAGTTGTTCGACGTCTGAGAGCAAGGCCATCATGTCCGACGTGCTCGAACTTGCCATCGACCTGATCCGGCGCCCGTCGGTCACGCCCGGGGACGCGGGTTGCCAGGCGCTGGTTGCCGGGCGCCTGGCGCGGGCCGGTTTCGGTGCCGAACACCTGCGCTTCGGCGCGGTCGACAATGTGTGGCTCACGCACGGGCAGGGCGACGGGCCGACGCTGGCTTTTCTCGGTCACACGGACGTGGTGCCGAGCGGCCCGGAGGATGCCTGGTCTACGCCGCCGTTCGAGCCCGTGATCCGCGACGGCGTGCTGTACGGGCGCGGCGCGGCGGACATGAAGGGCAGCGTCGCCGCCATGGTGGTGGCGCTGGAGCGCTTCGTCGCCGCGCACCCCGGTCATCCCGGTCGCGTCGCGCTGCTTTTGACCAGCGACGAGGAAGGCGATGCGGTCGACGGCGTGCGCAGGGTGGCCGACGTGTTCCGCGAACGCGGCGAGCGGCTGGACTGGTGCGTGGTCGGCGAGCCTTCGGCGAAAGCGGCGCTGGGCGACCTGATCCGGGTCGGCCGCCGCGGCTCGCTGTCGGCGACGTTGTGCGTGCGCGGCGTGCAGGGTCATGTCGCCTATCCGGACAAGGCGCTCAATCCGATCCATGCCTTCGCGCCGGCGCTGGCCGAGCTGACGGCCGAATGCTGGGACGAGGGCAATGCCGACTTCCCGCCGACCTCGCTGCAGGTGTCCAACATCCGTGCCGGTACCGGCGCCAACAACGTCATCCCGGGCACGCTGCAGGCACTGTTCAACTTCCGCTACGGCACCGCCAGCCGGGCCGACGACCTGCGCCGGCGTGCCGAGGCGATTCTGGATCGGCACGGCCTGGACTCGCACATCGACTGGCACGATTCCGGCCGGCCGTTCCTGTCGCCGCCGGAGGGCCGGCTGCGCCAGGTCGTCGCCGACGTATGCCGCGACCTGGCCGGTCACGATCCGGAACAAAGCACCGGCGGCGGCACTTCCGACGGCCGTTTCATCGCGCCGCTGGGCGTGGAAACGGTGGAACTGGGGCCGGTCAACGCGACCATCCACAAGGTCGACGAGTGCGTCGCCGTGGCCGATCTGGAACGCTTGCCGACGCTGTACGAGGCGATCTGCGAACGCATGCTCGCCGTGGAGGGATGAGCGTGGAGCGCCCGGTCATCCGCACGCGGCGCCTGTTGCTCGATGCGATGCGGATCGAGGATGCCGCCGAGTTCCTGGCCTATCGCGGCGACCCCGAGGTGGCGCGTTATCAAGGGTGGCGACCGGCGAATGAAGCGGAAGCCACGGCCTTCATTGTCCGCAACGGAACGTCGGATTTCGGCGTGGCCGGTCGCTGGTATCAGTGGGCCGTGCGCGGGAAGGATCACGCGCGATTGCTGGGCGACGTGGGCCTGCATTTTCCGTCCACGGAAGAGGGGCCGATCGAATTCGGGGTGAGCATGAAACCGGCGGCGCAGCGACGCGGATACGCGCACGAGGCCGTGACCGCGTTGATCGACCTGGCTTTCGGCCCCTTGAGGCATCGCCGCGTCATCGCTTCCGTGGACCCGCGCAACACGGCCAGCATGGCGTTGTGTCGAGCACTGGGCATGCGCCAGGAGGCGCATCACGTGGAAAGTTTCCGCGACGGTGACGCATGGGCCGATGACGTGATCTTCGCGTTGCTGGCGCGCGAGTGGCCGTCGCCGCATCGTTGCTGATGGCGGGGACGCATGGTCCGCACCGTCGGCGCATAATGGAGGCATTCCTCGTCGGGAGTTTTCCCATGAAACGCATGACCGTGTTCCTGTTTGCCTTGCTTGCCTTCGCGGCGTTGCCGGTGCTGGCCGCGCTGCCCGTGGGAGCCAGGGCGCCCGCGTTCTCGGCCGAGGCCAGCCTGGCCGGCAAGGACTTTCATTTCTCGCTCGAAAAGGCGCTCGCCAGGGGACCGGTGGTGGTGTATTTCTATCCGGCCGCCTATACCGGGGGCTGTGACCTGGAAGCGCACACGTTCGCCACCCACAAGGATGCCTTTGCCGCCGCCGGAGCCACCATCATCGGGGTGTCTGCCGACAGCCTCGAACGGCTCAACCGGTTCTCCTCCGACCCGGATTTCTGCGCCGGCAAGTTTCCGGTCGCCTCCGATCCGGACGGCAGCATCGCGGCGACCTACGGTCTCGAGCTGAGCCCGCCGCAAAAAGGCGTCACCGACGTCAACGGCGACCCGGTCACGCACGGGTTCATTCCGCGCACCACGTTCGTGATCGACGCCGACGGCAGGATCGTCGCCGTGTTCTCGACGAAGACCGACCACATCCGTCCCGACCAGCACGTGACCAGGGCGCTGGCGATCGTGAAGAAGCTCGAATCCGAGTAGGGTGGGCCAAGCCCCGCCTTCCACGGCGGGCATTGCCCGCCCTACGCATCTGGGCGTCGGCCATGCAGCGGACAAAGTCGCAAAGCGGCGTCGGTCTGCAACTTGCGCCCAGAGCCCGTACGGACCTGATCCGGGGACGCATGGGCGTCAAGCAAGTGCCATTGGGCCAAGCCCCGCCCTGCGCGGGGACTCAGCGCGTAGGGCGGGCACTGCCCGCCGAACAGGGTCCCGTGTGCACGAGCCTTCCACGGCGGGCATTGCCCGCCCTACGCATCTGGGCGTCGGCCATGCAGCGGACAAAGTCGCAAAGCGGCGTCGGTCTGCAACTTGCGCCCAGAGCCCGTACGGACCTGATCCGGGGACGCATGGGCGTCAAGCAAGTGCCATTGGGCCAAGCCCGCCTGCGGGAACTCAGCCCGCCAGCTTGTCCAGCGCGGGCATGACCTGGTCCGGCGTATCGATGACGGCCACGCGCGGATGTTCGCCCTGCAGGCCGTGCTGCAACTCGTGTTCCCAGGTCACGTGGTAGGGCATGTGGATGCCGAAGCCGCCCAGCTCGACCACCGGCTCGATGTCCGAGCGCATGGAATTGCCGATCATCACGAAGCGTGACGGGTCGAGGTCGAATTCGGCCAGCACCCTGGCGTAGCTGCGCGGGCTTTTCTCCGACACGATCTCGATGCGCCGGAACAGGTCGCCGAGCCCGCTGAGCGCGATCTTGTGCTCCTGGTGCTTGAGGTCACCCTTGGTGATCAGCACGATTTCGTGCCTGGCGGCGACGGCCTCGACGGCCTCGCGGATGCCGGGCAGCAGTTCCACCGGGTGCTCCAGCACCTTGCGCCCCAGCGCCAGGATGCGGCCGATGTCGGTGCCGGTGATGGCGCCGTCGGTGATGTCGATGGCGGTATCGACCATGGCCAGGGTCATGTTCTTGGCGCCGTAGCCGTAAAGGTCGAGGTGGCGCTGCTCGCGCGCCAGCAGGCGCCGGCGCACGTCCTCGCGGTCGAGGTCCGTCCAGTTGGCCATGATCCGCTCGAACTCGGCCGCCGCGTGGCGGTAGTAGCCCTCGCTGTGCCACAGCGTGTCATCGGCGTCGAAACCGACCAGCTCGATCATGTTCGTCGTCCTGCACGGAAAGTGCCGAGTGTAGCGGGAAGCTCCCGCTCGCTTGGGCCCGGTTCCCGCGCTCGCTACACTGGACCTCGACTTTCACCGGGAGTGACACCATGACGCGCACGACCCGCATGCTGCTTCCGGCGGCGCTGGCCGCCGCCCTGATCCTCGCCGGTTGCGGCGACTCGTCCGCGCCGGAGCCGGCGGCTCCGCCATCGGCGACGTCGTCCGTGCCCGCGCAGGCGGCCACCGCGGAGCGGGCGGGCCCGGCCCCCGCGGCATCCGTGGCGAACACCCTGCCGGGCGACCACGCGCGCACCAGGCACTACCGCATCGACATCGCCTACCCGCATCTGCCGCCTGCCGATGACGCGCTGGACCGCGCCCTCCATGCGGCCGGCGACAAGGCCAAGCGCGAATTCATGCTCGGCCTGCCGGACCCGAAGGCCTTGCCCGGGTTCGCCGACCGCCAGATGCAGTTGAAGATCGATTTTTCCGTGGCCGCGCGCATGCCGCGGTTCGTCAGCGTGCGCGAAAAGGGCATGGCCGCCACCGGCGGCGCGCATCCGATCCCCATCGACGGCAGCTTCGTCTACGACGTGCAGGCGCAAAAGGTCATCGGCCTGGACGACCTGTTCGACGATCCCGCCAAGGCGCGACGGGTCCTGGCCGGGTTCGCGCGCGCGGCGCTGGAGAAAAAGCTGCTGGCCGAGGTGCCGGGCGGCAGCGAAGCCTCGCCCGAGGCACGCAGGGAGTGGAAGCGCAACATGCGCGAAATGATCGAGGACGGCACCGCGCCCACGCGGCAGAACTTCTCCGAGTTCGTGGTGCTCGCCGGCGCCGGGGACAAGGCCTCGGGCCTGGAGCTGATTTTTTCGCCCTACCAGGTGGCGCCGTATGTCTACGGCACGCAGACCGTCGACGTGCCGGTGGATGTATTTGCCGGCCTGCTCGGGAAGGATTATCGCAATGCCTTCGACACGGGTGATTCGGACCGCAGCACTCCCGGCTGACCGGCTGCGCCGCTGCTTGCGGGGAGCCCCGGTTTCCCGGGTGCGACTTCAGCCGCTCCCGGGGAGCGTCGTGGTCAACCGGAATTCGGCGCATCCTCCGCGGGCACGAGCACGCCGAACATGCCGGCCCACGGCTTGACCATGAAGGCCGGCGGCCCGTATTGCTCGCCGTCGGCGTAGAACTGCGACAGCGTGCCGTCCAGGTACAGCGCGTTGCGGCATCCGAGCCTGTCGCGGAACAGGCGCGCGAAGGTGTGGAAATTCACCGGCGCCTGGCTGATCGCGAACCGCACCTTGCCCGAGGCATCCACGCACACGCCCGAGCGCCATTTCAGGCTGGTCGAACCGGCCTGGAAGTGCGGGTTGATCCTGCCGTCGATGACCAACATCGGCCCCGACTGCGTGGCCCAGCGCGGCGCGGCGTGCTGCCGCTTCCAGGCTTCGGTGGTCTGCACGCGGGCGTGTCCGCGGGCGTCGATCGAGAACACGCCGTTGGGAAGCAGCGAAAAATTGCCGCGCCTCGGGTCGCCGTGCGCCGTGTTCAGCGGCACCAGCACCTTGCCGTCTTCCACGTACAGGCCGAGCGGGGCATGCCGGCTGTCGTAGATGCCGGCGTTGGCCGCGAACAGCAACGTGCGCCCGTGCTTTTCGCCCCAGCGCTTGAGCGTGGCGATGTCGCGGAACGGCTGGCGCGTGTCCGGATTGCGCCAGTAGAGCGCCAGCGGCGCCTTGCGCAGGTCGATGGTGACGATGCGGAACGGCAGCTTGTCGAACTGCACGGCGCGGCTTTGCACGCCGTGGCCGGCCGGCCGGCACGCGGCCAGCATCGCGCCGGCCAGAAGCGGGACCAGCCAGCGCAGGCGGGGAATGCCGCGGCATTTTCGATGGTGGCGATCGGACATGCTGCGCATGGTCGCCTTTGGATGCATCCGCTTGCAAGCACGACGGCGGAAGGTGTTCAGTCGCGGGCAGCCTTCGCGCCGAGCCTCTAGAATCGACCCTTTCCCGACCCGGAACCGCCATGCCGTACACACCGATCCTTGCCACCCTCGGCTACGTGCTGTCGCCGGACGCCTCGCAGGTGCTCATGATCCACCGCAACCGGCGCCGGGGCGACCATCACCTGGGCAAGTACAACGGCCTCGGCGGCAAGCTGGAAGCCGACGAGGACGTGGCCGCCTGCATGCGCCGCGAGATCCGCGAGGAAGCCGGCATCGAATGCCTCGACATGCGCCTGCGCGGCACCTTGAGCTGGCCCGGTTTCGGCAAGCACGGCGAAGACTGGCTGGGCTTCATCTTCATGATCGACCGCTACGAGGGCGAGCCGCACCATGGCAACCACGAAGGCGAGCTGGAATGGGTGGCGCGCGAGCGCCTGCTGGAACTGCCGTTGTGGGAAGGCGACCGTCATTTCCTGCCGCTGGTGTTCGACGACGACCCGCGCCCGTTCCATGGCGTGATGCCCTACAGCGGCGGGCGCATGCAGTCGTGGTCGTACTCGCGGCCATGAGGCCCTGCCAGTGACGCGAAAGGAGCCCGTCGCATGAGCGCCTTGCTGATGCTGTTTGCCTGCCTGGTGCTGGGCATGCTGGTGGCGCGTTTCGCGCGGCCGCCGGAGAACATGGTCAACGCGCTCAACTGGTGGGTGCTGCGCATCGCCTTGCCGGCGCTGGTGCTCGAACTGGTGCCCAAGCTCGCGATCAGCTCGCACCTGTGGTTTCCCGCCGCCACCGTGTGGCTGGGCTTCCTCGGCGCCTGGCTGGTCTTCGGCTTTCTCGGTCCGCGCCTGGGCTGGTCGCGCGGGCGCACCGGCGCGGTGATCCTGGTCTGCGGCCTGGGCAATACCACGTTTCTCGGTTATCCGCTGGTCGAGGCGCTGGTCGGCCACGACGCCCTCGGTTACGCGGTGGTGGCGGACCAGCTGGGCAGCTTTCCGATCCTGATCACGCTGGCGGTGGTGGTGGCGAACCTGCATGCGGGACTCACGCCGCATCCGGCGCACATCTTCAAGCGCATCTTCACTTTTCCGGCTTTTGTCGCCTTGCTCGCGGGCATCGTCGTCAATCTTGCCGGCGGCTGGCCGCAACTCGTCGACCATGCCCTGGCGCCGCTGGCCGGCACGCTGACGCCGGTGGCGCTGTTCTCGGTGGGCCTGCGCTTCAGGCTCAGCCTGGGCAGCCGGCAGATGCTGGGCGCGGCCTGCCTCGGCTGGGGCTGGAAACTGCTGGTGGCGCCGGCGATGGCGGTGGGACTGGGGCTGCTGGCCGGCGTGGACGGCGACATCTTCATGGTCGGCGTGCTGCAGGCGGGCATGGCGCCGATGGTCTCGGCGACCATCCTGGCCAACGACCATGACCTGGATCCGCCGCTGGCCAACAGCATCCTCGGCATCGGCATCGTCCTGTCGCTGGCGACCGTGCCGCTGATCCACCTGCTGCTGTCATGAACGGGATCGCGACCGTGCGTGCCGACGTGTGGCTGTGGGCCGCGCGTTTCTTCAAGACCCGGCGCCTGGCGCGCGAGGCCATCGATGGCGGCAAGGTGGAGCTCAATGGTGCCGCCTGCAAACCGTCCAAACCGGTCAAGCCGGGTGACAGGTTGCGCGTCACCAAGGGCGAGGAACGTTTCGACGTCGAGGTACTGGCGCTGTCCGACAAGCGCGGGCCGGCCAAGGTGGCGCAGGCCCTGTACGAGGAAACCGAAGCCAGCCGCGCCGCGCGCGAAGAGCATCGCGCCATGGCCCGACTCAGCCGCCCGGTCAAGCCCGACAAACGCCCCGACAAGGCCGACCGCCGCAAGCTCCGCCGCCTGAAACACGACGTGTAGGGCGGGCATGGCCCGCCGCCCCGATTCGACACACCTGCAAGCCGTGCGTCGGGCAGTGCCCGACCTACTCGGGGTGGACGGGCAGCTCGGGATTGCGGCGGAAGCTGAAGATCAGGCTGGTTTCGATGCGCGCCACTTCCGGCCGCGTGGTGAAGGCGTCCAGGGCGAAATCGCGCAAATGGTCGCTGTCGCGCACGGCCACGTGCACCAGGAAGTCGTCGGCGCCGGCGACGTGGTAGAAGGCGAGCACTTCGCGCAGCGTGCCGAGGTAGGTGTCGAACGCGGCCACTTCCTTGCGCGAGTGGCGCGCCAGTTGCACGCGGATCATGGCCTGCAGGCCGATGCCCACGGCCGCCGGGCGGATTTCCGCGTGGTAGCCCACGATGACGCCGGCCTCGTGCAGGCGGCGCACGCGTTCCAGCGCGGTCGAAGGGGCCACGCCGAGACGTTCGGCGAGGGTCTTGTTGGGCAGCCGCGCGTTCTTGCGCAGATGCCGCAGAATGGCGAAGTCGATTCGATCGAGTTGCATGAAAGCCCTTGTGGACAAAATAGTGTTCGGTTGACGGGTTCAAACAATGCTGTCGATTCTAGAATGGGTCGGTTGAATCGAACAGGTGACGAACATGGCTTATTCCCAGACCCGCGCCGTCCACGCCGGACGCGACGACTTCGCCGAGCTCGGCGTGCATGCCCCGCCGATCGACCTGTCCACCACCTACCCGGTGCGTGACCTGGAGACGGGCACGGCCAGTTTCGACGCGCTGGTGGCCGGCGAGGCCGAAGCCTCCAACCCCGTTTACGCGCGCCTGTTCAACCCCACCGTGGCGCGCTTCGAGAAGGCGCTGGCGGAGATGGAAGGCACCCGCGACGCGGTGGCCTTCGCCTCGGGCATGGCCGCGGCATCGGCCGTGCTGCTGGCGGCGCGCCAGCGCGGTTCGCACGTGCTGGCCGTGCGCCCGCTCTACGGCACCCACGACCACCTGCTCGAATCGGGCCTGATGGGTCTGCCGGTACGCTGGACGGACGTCGACGCGATCGCCGGCGAGGTTCGCGACGACACCGCGCTGGTGATCATCGAAACCCCCGCCAACCCGACCCTGGACCTGGTCGACATCAAGGCGGTCGTCGAGGCCGCCGGCAACGCGCCGGTGATGGTCGATTCCACCTTCGCCACGCCGGTGCTGCAGCAGCCGGCCGGCCTGGGCGCGACGCTGGTGATGCACAGCGCGACCAAGTTCCTCGGCGGCCACGGCGACGTCATCGCCGGCGTGGTGGCCTGCGACGGCGAATGGGGCGCCGTGCTGCGCCAGGTGCGCGCCGCCACCGGCGGCCTGCTGCATCCGCTGGGCGCCTACCTGCTGCACCGCGGCCTGCCCACGCTGCAGTTGCGCGTGGAAAGGGCCCAGGCCAGCGCGGCCATCCTGGCCGAGCGCCTGGCCAGCCACCCGGCCGTCGCCAGGACGTTCTACCCGGGTTTGGGCACGGTCGCCAATGCGCATCTCGTGGGCACGCAGATGGCCGGTGCGGGCACGCTGGTCAGCTTCGATCTCGAAGGCGGCCATGCCGCGGCGGCCGACTTGATGCGCGGCGTCAAGGTGGCCACCCCGGCCGTCAGCCTGGGGTCGGTGGACACGCTGATCCAGCATCCCGCAGGTTTGACTCATCGTGTCCTTGACGAACAGACGCGCGCGCAGTGCGGCATCACGCCGGGACTGGTGCGCCTGTCGGTCGGCATCGAGCAGGTCGAGGACCTGTGGGACGACCTGGCGCGGGCGCTGGATGCCGGGATGGGCGCGCGCGCCGCCTGATGGCGGGCTCGCCGCGGGTCACGCGGGCGTGTCGGTGCCCGTGACGTCCGCGCCGTCCGCGTGCACGAACAGCCGGTTGCGGCCGTCGCGCTTGGCGACGTACAGCGCCTCGTCGGCCCTGATCAGCAGTTGCCGGAGGCTCCAGCCCGCCCTGTCGGTGCTGGCCAGGCCCACGCTGACGGTCACCGGGACGCGGTCGTCCCCGTCCAGCGAGGCCGGCGTGACGGCCAGCGCGTGGCAGATGCGGCGGCCGATGACGGTGCCTTGCTCGCACGAGCAGTCGGGAATCAGGATGCCGAACTCCTCGCCGCCCAGGCGGCCGAACAGGTCCGCCGTGCGCAGTTCCTTGCGACAGATGGCGGCGGTATGCTCGAGGACCCGGTCGCCGTTCATGTGGCCGTGGGCGTCGTTGATGCGCTTGAAATGGTCGATGTCGAGAATCAGGAAGCAGGCCTGGGTCCGCGTCTTGCCCATGCAGCGCAGGCGCTGTTCGGCAAGCTCGAGGAAATGCCGGCGGGTGAGGCACCCGGTGAGGTCGTCGTGTTCGGCCATCCTGCGGAAGCGCATCTGCGAGTGCTTGGTGCGATAGGCCCAGAAACCGATGAAGGCAAGCACGAGGAGCAGCACCACCACGTAGAGCCGGTTGTTCACGACGGCCTTGCGGTTCAGGGATTGCTGCAGCTGCAGGACCTTGTTCTGCTTGCTCAGTTTTTCCAGTTCCAGCTGCTTGGCCAGCACCTTCTGCCTGACCATCTGGTAGGCCAGCGCCTGCGTCTTGGCATCCCTGGTGGCGGCCTTGTACTGGGCCAGGTACTGCTCGAGGTAGGCCAGCGCCGTGCCGTCGTGGCCGGCCTCGTGCGCAACCTGGTAAAGCACCTTGTAGGCGTATTCCAGCGTCCAGTTGAAACTTTCGGGATCGTTGGCCGCTATGGCAGCCAGTGCCGAGTTGCGGGCAAGCGTGTCGTCGCCCCGGGCCAGGTAGGAGCGGGCCAGGATGACGTGAAGCGAGGCGATGTGGAACTGGTAGCCGGCGTTCATGATGTCGGGGGTGATCCGGTGCAGCAGCGCGATGGCCCGGTCCGGGTGGCCTTCCTTCTGCATCAGGTCCGCCCAGTCCAGGCTCAGGGCATTGGCGTATACCGGTTCGTTGGCGGCGCGGCAGGCGTCGACCGTCTTGCGGAATTCGGGGCTGGTCGATTCCAGTTCGTCCTGGTTCCGAAGGATCTGGGTTTTGAGGAAATCGGCCAGGCAGTGGCTTTTCCCGGAGGAGAAATCGTGCTGCATCCGGTGGATGTATTTCAGTGCCAGGTCGTATTGCTTCACGCGGATCAGTATCTGGATGATCTGGGCGAGGACCGACCTGCGCGCCTCGGCATTGCTGATGTCGGGGAGTGCCTCGATGAGCGGGTTGACCATGGTGTAGGCCTGCTCGTAATGCCTTTGCACGAACATGATGTGCAGAAGCAGCGCCTCGGCGCGGGCGGACAGGGAGGCGTTGTCCGCATGCTTGATCAGGTCGGTCAGGATGCGATGGGCCTGGTCGTAGTCTCCCGTGTAGGCGGTTTGCCAGGCGTCCAGATAGCGGAGCCGCTTCTGCTGGGCCGGCGAGAGCCGGTCGCGGTCCTGGTGGAGCTGCTTCAGCAGTTGCAGGAAGCGGGAATGGTCGCTGGTCCTGAGCTGGTCCGCCCGGGCCAGCAACGTGGCCGGGGGCACGGCCTGTGGGGGAACGGCCCTGGCCAGGCCCGTCGCAAGGACGAGGAAAGCAACGATCAAGACGACGCCGGCGCGCTGTCGTTGCATTCGGGGCGTCATGGGAGTATCCGGAGTGCGTTACGACTGGCGCCGTTTTTGCGTGGCAGGGTCGGGAGGGTCCGGCGTTTCGTCCAGATCGCCCGCGTCGTCCGCGCCGCCGTCTTCGCTTTCTTCTTCGAAGCCGGTCTGGACGGGGTTGTTGAGGGGCGTCATGTTCCGATGCCCCAGTTCTGCCGCGAGCCATGCGCTGTCGCCGGTGGCGGCTGCCTGCCGGAGTGCCTCGCTGGCGTGCATTCCGTCAAGGGCGCGCGCCAGGTCCTGCGCGGATGCATGGCGCAACGAGGCGTCGCTGCCGATGACTTCCAGCAGTTCGATGGTATTGGGCATGATTTTCCCCTCACGGCACTTTCCCCGGCTCGATAATAGCGCAAGCACCATGCAAGGGTTCCGGTGCACGGGCGATATGCGAAAATGGCATGGTTTTCGCCCGGGTCGCCCGAGCCCTGGCGGGCTGCCCGCATTCAGCCCGTTTTCGAAGGTATCGAGCGGGCCAGGTCCAGAGCCTCCAGTCTTTTCCGGGTGTCCCTGTCGGGCGGCGGGGGCGCCGTCGGCCCGAGCACCACGGTTTCCTCGGCGGTGATGTCCGTGGCGGCGAGGTCCTTCAGCGCGACCCGGCGGATGCGCGGCGGCTGGATCGGCAGGGTCGCGCCGCGGTAGATGACGATTTCGTGATCCGGCGGATAGTCCCGGGCCAGCACGTCCGCCAGTACTTGTCGATATTCCGGCCCGGTGGAAAGGCACCTGAGCGAGCGGTCGCCGACCACGCCGACCTGCCAGAGCACCAGGTACGCATGCGGGTTCAACGGTGTCTCGAACAGCAGCAACTGGCTGGCCTCGTAATGCTGGCAGCCGTGTCGTCCCGGGTCGATGCCCAGGTCGGCGTACAGGCAATCCTCGGCGGAAATGCCCGGTTCCATGATCGCTTCGTAGCCTTCCTGGCGCGCGACCCGGATCACCTCGTGCGGCGACCAGGCGAAGATGCCGGGGTGGCCGTAAAACGCGCCGCAGACTTTCCTGCCGGCGCGTACTTCGCGCATCATCACCTCGACCCATTCGCGGTAGGTCGCCATGCGCGATTTTTCGCCGCGTCCGTAATGCGGCTGCAGGCTGCGCACGTCCGGGTGCATGCTTTCCAGCCACATTTCCACGATGCCGTCGGAAAGGCCGGCGAAGACCACGTCGGCCTGCTCGATGTGGCTGCGTGCCAGCGGGCTCAGGTGCGAACCCAGGACCATGCCCAGGCCGACGCAGGCGATGCGTCCCTTGCGGACGGCACGGGAATCGGGGCGGGCGGGGTTCATGGTGCGGATCATAGGGCACGGACCCGTGCAGTGGTGCATCGTGCTCAGGCGACCCAGTCGTCGCCGTGCTGCAACCGGGCCGGCAGGCCGGTTTCCGCGTTGCCGGGCGTGTCGGCCTTGCGCAGCAGTTCCAGTCCCAGCGCATCGACGCCCGCGGCGCAGTTGGAGAGCACCACGATGCCGGTGCCGCGGGCCGGCGCGAAGGCGATCATGCTGCGCGATCCGCCGGTGGCGCCGTTGTGCCAGACCACGCGCATGTCGCCCGCGCCATCGACGTGCCAGCCCAGCGCCACGCTGCGGTGGCGTCCGGCGGAATTGGCGCGGGGTTCGTGCAGGCGTGCATCCAGCGGCGCGCGCACGTCGAGATTGGCCTGCAACCAGCGCGTCATGTCGTTCAACGTGCTGTGCAGGCCGCCGGCCGGCGTCAACGCGCGCAGATGCCACGGCGGAACGCGATGCCCGCAGGCGGTGTGCGGCTGGGCGACCCTGGTGTCCGCAGCGCCGACGCGGGTGTGCTTCAGGCCGAGCGGCCGCAAGACGAAACGCTGCAGCACGTCGGCATACGTGCTTCCCGCGCGGTCGGCCAGCACGTTGCCGAGCACGCCGTAGCCGAGGTTGGAGTAGCGGTAGCGCCGGCCGTGACGGATGCGCCGTCCATGCATCCAGCGTTCGAGAAACGTGCGACTGACGAAACGGTAGGGTTGCCCGGAGCCGAGGTATATGGCCGTCGACATGCGCCAGCCCCACGGCAGGCGCGGCAGGCCCGAGCAGTGCGTGGCCAGGCTTTCCAGCGTGACGGGAACGGGTGCTTGTCTGCCGAGGCGCGAAGCTTCCGGCAGCAGCTCATCAAGCCGGGTGTCGAGATCGACCAGCCCTTGGCGTTCCATCGCCACCAGCAGGCTGGCCGTGAAGGTCTTGGTGATCGAGCCGATTTCGAACGCGGTATCGGCGTCGGGCTTCCGGGTGGAATCGCCGTCGAGGTGGCCGGCGAACCACTGCCGTGTCCCCTGCGGCGTGACGATGGCCACGGCGATGCCGGCGTCGGGCGCGTCGATGGCCGCGTGTTCGTCCAGCGCCGCCTGCACGGGATCGGGCGAGGGTGCATGTTGCCGGTATCGGCGCAGCCGGCGCTTGCGGGTCAGCCGCGCGCGGATCGGGTCGAGTGTGCCGCTGGCCATCTGGATGACCACGATGATGACCACTGCTGCCAGCAGAATGAACTGCGCCAAATGATCCATGATGATCCCTGATTGCGGTGGCGGTCAGTGTTTGCCTTCGGCCAGATGTTTCAGCCGATACAGCGCGTCCAGCGCCTCGCGCGGCGACAGCGCGTCGGGATCGATGTCGCGCAGGGCCTCGTCCGTGGCCGACGGCGCCGGCGGCGCGAACAGCCCCATTTGCGGCGAGGCTTCGGTTCGTGCGGGCGCGGAGCCGCGCAGGGGCGTGCCGTTTTCCAGTTCCGCCAGGGTTTTCCCGGCCTCGGCGATGACGCTGCGCGGCAGGCCGGCCAGTGCCGCCACCTGCAGCCCGAAGCTGCGGCTGGCGGGGCCGTCCTTCAGCGCGTGCATGAACACCAGTTCGTCGCCGTACTCGACCGCGTCCAGGTGCACGTTGACGATGCCGGGAAAGGCACCGGCCAGCTCCGTCAGTTCGAAATAGTGCGTGGCGAACAGCGTGAAGGCACGGCTGTGCGTGGCCAGGTGCACGGCGGCGGCGCGCGCCAGCGACAGGCCGTCGTAGGTGCTGGTGCCGCGCCCGACCTCGTCCATCAGCACCAGGCTGCGTTCGGTCGCGTTGTGCAGGATGTTGGCGGTCTCGCTCATTTCCACCATGAAGGTGGACTGCCCGCGCGCGAGGTCGTCGCCGGCGCCGATGCGGGTGAAGATGCGGTCGACCGGGCCGATCATGGCACGCTCGGCCGGCACGTGGCTGCCGGCGTGGGCGAGCAGCACGATCAGCGCGTTCTGGCGCATGTAGGTGCTCTTGCCGCCCATGTTGGGGCCGGTGATGACGAGCATGCGGCGGTCGTCGTCGAACACCAGGTCGTTGGGCTCGAAGGGTTCCTCGCGCACCTTTTCCACCACCGGGTGGCGGCCGCGCTCGATGCGGATGCCGGGCGCGTCGACGAGTTCCGGCGCGGTCCAGTCCAGTGCCTCGGCGCGGTCGGCGAGGTCGGCCAGCACGTCCAGTTCGGCGATGGCGTTGGCCGCGGTCTTCAGCGGCTCGAGTTTTTCGACCAGCGTTTCCAGCAACCCGGCGTAGAGGGCGCGTTCGCGCATCAGCGAGCGTTCGCGCGCCGACAGCACCTTGTCCTCGAAGGTTTTCAGTTCCTCGGTGATGTAGCGCTCGGCATTCTTGGTGGTCTGGCGGCGGGTGTAGTGCGTGGGCACCTTGTCCGAGTGGGCCTTGCCGATTTCCAGGTAGTAGCCGTGCACGCGGTTGTAGCCGACCTTGAGCTTGTCGATGCCGGTGGCGGCTTTTTCGCGTTCTTCCAGCTCGACCAGGAACTGGTCGGCGTGCGTGGACAGGCGGCGCAGTTCGTCGAGTTCCTCGTCGAAGCCGTCGGCGATGACGCCGCCGTCGCGGGTGAGCACCGGCGGTTGCTCGACGATGGCACGGGCCAGCCACGCGGCGGTTTCCGCGTGGTCGCCGATGCGTTCGACGAGGTCGTCCAGCAGGGGGCTGTCGAGCGTGGCGATGGCTTCGCGCAACGCGGGCGCCGCCGCGAGGCCGTCGCGCAGCGTGGACAGGTCGCGCGGACGTGCCGAGCGCAGTGCCACGCGCGCCAGGATGCGTTCCAGGTCGCCGATGCCGCGCAGGGTTTCGCGCAGCGATGCCGTGCCGTGGTCGATCAACGTGCCGATGGCCTGGTGGCGCAGGCGCAGGGTCGCGTGGTCGCGCAGCGGCCGGTTCAGCCAGCGGCGCAACAGGCGCGCGCCCATCGGCGTGACGGTCTCGTCGACGATGCCCAGCAGGGTGTGCTCGCGCCGGCCCTCCGGATGGGTGTCGATTTCCAGGTTGCGCCGCGTGGCCGCGTCCATGGCGATGGTCTCGCCGGCCGATTCCACGGCCATGCCGGACAGGTGCGGCAGCGCGCTCTTCTGGGTTTCCTCGACGTAGCCGAGCAGGGCGCCGGCGGCGGCGACGGCCAGGTCCAGCCCGTCGATGCCGAAGCCGCCGAGGTCGCGCGTGCCGAAGAAGCGGTTCAGTTCGCGCGTGGCCGCGTCGTGGTCGAAATGCCAGGGCGGCCGCTTGCGCAGGCCGGGCAGGGTAGCGACCGCGCGCGGCCAGGCGCCGTCCTCGGCAATCAGCGTTTCGGCCGGCTGCAGGCGCGCCAGTTCCGCGGCCAGGCCCTCGGCGTCATCCGTTTCGGTGAGCAGGAAACGGCCACCGGCCAAGTCCACCCAGGCCAGGCCGAAACGTCCCCGCTCGCCGGCGGCGATGGCCAGCAGCAGGTTGTCGCGGCGCTCTTCCAGCAACGCCGCGTCGGTCACCGTGCCGGGCGTGACGATGCGCACCACCTTGCGCTCGACCGGCCCCTTGCTGGCCGCCGGGTCGCCGATCTGCTCGCAGATCGCCACCGACTCGCCCAGCTTCACCAGACGGGCAAGGTAGTTTTCCACCGCGTGGTGCGGCACGCCGGCCATGGGAATCGGCTCGCCCGCCGATTTGCCGCGCTGGGTCAGGGTGATGTCGAGCAGCCGCGCGGCCTTGCGCGCGTCGTCGTAGAACAGCTCGTAGAAGTCGCCCATGCGAAAGAACAGCAGCACGTCTGGATGCCCGGCCTTGGCGGCCAGGTACTGTTTCATGATAGGGGTATGCGATGGAGCCCCCTT
>CAZBZD010000017.1:0-17968 GCA_964496295.1 uncultured Rhodanobacteraceae bacterium
TCGTCATCACCTCGGCGACCATCGACACGGCGCGCTTCGCCGAACATTTCGACGGCGCGCCGGTGATCGAGGTGGAAGGGCGCACGTATCCCGTCGAGGTGCGCTGGCGGCCCCGGGATGGGGGTCAGAGTCCTTTTTCGACGGCAGACAACTTGTCAGCTCCGAAATCGCGCCCGTCGAAAAAGGACTCTGACCCCGCGCAAGGCGACCCGGAGCACATCGCGCGCGCGGTGGACGAGCTGAGCGCCGATGCCCCGCGCGGCGACATTCTCGTGTTCCTGCCCGGCGAGCGCGAGATCCGCGACACGCACCTGCATCTTTCGCGACGCCAGTACCGGCACACGGAAATCCTGCCGCTGTACGCGCGGTTGTCGGCCAAGGACCAGGACCGCGTGTTCAAGCCCGGCCCGGCGCGGCGCATCGTGCTGGCCACCAACGTGGCCGAGACCTCGCTGACCGTGCCGCGCATCCATGCCGTCGTCGACACCGGCACCGCGCGCGTGATGCGCTACAGCCAGCGCAGCCAGATCGAGCGCCTGCACGTCGAGCCGGTGTCGCAGGCTGCCGCCGACCAGCGCAAGGGCCGTTGCGGCCGCGTGGGCCCGGGCATCTGCATCCGCCTGTACGGCGAAGAGGATTACGCCGCGCGCCCGCGCTTCACCGATCCGGAACTGCTGCGCTCGTCGCTGGCCAACGTCATCCTGCGCATGCTGTCGCTCAAGCTCGGCGACGTGGAGGCGTTCCCGTTCCTCGACATGCCCGAGCCGCGCGCCGTCGGCGACGGCTACCGGCGCCTGGCCGAGGTACAGGCCATCGACGACAACCGGCGTTTGACGGCGCTCGGCCGCGAGCTGGCGCGCCTGCCCGTCGACGTGCAACTGGCGCGCATGCTGCTCGAAGCGCAGAAGCTCGACGTGTTGTCCGAGGTGCTGGTCATCGTCGCCTTCCTGAGCGTGCAGGACCCGCGCGAACGCCCGCCCGAAGCCCGCCAGCAGGCCGACGCCGCGCATCGCGAATTCGCCGATCCGCAATCGGACTTCGTCGGCGTGCTGAACCTCTGGCGCGCCTGGACCGCGGCGCACGACGAGCTCACGCAATCGAAACTGCGCGACTGGTGCAGGAAGCATTTTGTCGGGTATCTGCGGATGCGCGAGTGGCGGGAGGTGCATCGGCAGCTCAAGTTGGCCATGCGGGCGGGACCCGGGACCCGGGACCCGGGACCCGCAAAGCGGCGGCTGCGGGAGGATTCGCGGCAAGCGACGAATTCTTCAGCCTCGAAGGCGCGGAACGGCGGGAAACTGTCGTCCATTAGACACGAAACCGGCAAAACTGCCTCACACGATCGATTTGCCGCAATCGCGAAGAAATCGGGTCCCGGGTCCCGGGTCCCGGGTCCCGACACAAACTACGAAGCCATCCACACCAGCCTCCTCTCCGGCCTCCCCACCCAGGTTGGCCACAAGGACGACCACGGCATCTTCCGCGGCACGCGCGAGCGCAAGTTCCAGGTGTTTCCCGGCTCGGCGCTGGCGAAAAAGCCGCCGGCCTGGGTGTTCGCCGCGCAGATCCTGGACATCGGCGGCAAGGTCTGGGGCATGCAGTGCGCGCGCGTGGAGCCGGCCTGGATCGAGCGGCAGGCGGCGCATCTGCTGCGCCGCAGTTGGCACGATCCGCACTGGTCGCGCAAACGCGGCGCGGTGACGGCGTTCGAGCAGGTGACGTTGTTTGGCATGGTGCTGGTCGAGCGCCGTCCGGTGACGTTCCGCAAGCAGGATCCGGCGCTGGCGCATCAGGTATTCGTGCGCGAGGCGCTGGCACGCGGCGAGATCGACGCGCGTGCCGGTTTCGTGCGCGCCAACCGGCGCGTGCTGGACGAGGCGCGCGACATCGAGGCGCGCCAGCGTCGCCAGGGATTGATCCGATCCGAAGATGAACTGGCGCAATTTTTCGAAGGCAAGCTGCCCGTCGACATCAGCGATGCACGTGCGCTGGATGCCTGGCATCGCAAGGCCGCGCCGGCCGAGCAGGCGGCCTTGCGCTGGACGCTGGCCGACGTCATGGCCGGCGACGAGTCGCTGGATGCCGGCGCGTTTCCGCCGGCGCTGGAACTGGGCGGGCAGCGCTATCGCCTGAGCTACCGTTTCGTGCCCGGCGATGACGCCGACGGCGTCAGCCTGCACCTGCCGATGGCCCTGCTCAACGCGCTTCCCGACGAGCCCTGCCAGTGGCTGGTGCCGGGCCTGCTCGCCGACAAGGTGGCCGAATTGATCCGTGGCCTGCCCAAATCGCTGCGTCGCAATTTCGTGCCGGCTCCCGATTTCGCGCGTGCCTTCGTCGAAACCGGGCCTTCGCGCGAGCAGCCATTGCGGTCGTCGCTAGCGGCCTTCCTGGTGCGCGCGACCGGCGTGATCGTCACGGCAGACGACTTTGCCGGGGTCGATCTTCCGGCACACCTGCACATGCGTTTCGTGCTCGAGGACGACAAGGGCAAGAAGCTCGCCGCCGGTCGCGATCTCGCCGCCTTGCGCAGCCAGTGGGAAGGGCAGGCGCGCGCGGCATTTTCGCGCGCCGCGGACGTGGACATCACGCGCGAGAACGTCACCGGCTGGGAATTCGACGCCATTCCCGCGCGCATCGCGACGCCCGGCCAGCCCGACGCCTTCCCGGCCCTGGTCGACCTCGGCCGGAGCGTGGCCCTGCGCGTGTTCGAGCGCAATGCCGACGCACGCGACGTGCATGTCGGCGGTGTCCGCCGCCTGTTGCGGCTGGATCTGGAAAAGGCTTTCAAACAGGCGCAACGCAAGTTGCCGGTGGGCAGGAAGACGGCGCTGCAACATGCCCCGCTGGGCACGCTGGAGGGCCTGCGCGAAGACCTGGTCGAGGGCGGTTTCAACGATCTTCTGGCCGAGCGCGACCTGATGGTGCGCGACACGCGGGCGTTCGGGGCCCTGCGCGACGACGTCGCCGGCAAGCTGTTCGCCGCCGCCGTCGAACGCCTCAAGCTGGCCGAACCGATCATCGAGGCACAGGCCGGCGCCAAGGCCCTGCTGCAGCCGCCGCGGGAGGGCCGGTCACCGGCCAGCTACGCCGATCTGCACGAGCAGTTCGACAGCCTGCTTGCGCCAGGCTTCCTGCGCGACCTGCCGGCGTCGCGCCTGCGCCATTACCCGCGCTACCTCGAGGCCATGCGCGTGCGCGCCGAGCGCCTGCAACGCGACCCGGGCAAGGACCATCGCCACCTGCACCAGGTGTTGCCGTACTGGCGCGCGTATCTCGACCACGCGGCGGCGGGCGAGGCTTCCGACGCGCTCGAGCGTCTGCGCTGGCTGATCGAGGAATACCGCGTGTCGCTGTTCGCGCAGGAGTTGAAAACCGCCGAGCCGGTATCGCCCAAGCGCCTCCAACGCGCCCTGGAAGCCCTGTAGGACACCTCGAACAACCGCGTTTGCCCGCGCATTCATGGCGGGCATTGCCCGCCGTCACCGCCTCGACCCGCCATCGCCATCCGCGCCGATCCGTATCCAAAACCAACCTGCATATGCCGTGATGCCGTGAGCCGCCGCAGCAGCTTCGTATTAACCTTGGCTCATGGTTTCCCGCACCCGCTCCACGACCGCCGATGCCCTCGACGCGCTGAACGCGCGGCGCGGGCAACTGGCGCCGGGGCTTGTCGATGCGCTGGACGCCTTCGCCGCCGCCGAGGGCACCGACCCGCGCGAATGCAGCGAAATTCTCGACGTGCTGCAGCAGCTCGGTTGCGATGCCGAGACCCTGGCCTCGGCCATGTGGTTCTGCGTGGCGCGCAAGGCGCCGCGGGCCTGGAGCCGCGCCGAAACGAAACTCTCGCCCGGCCTGGCGCGCCTGGTCGGCGGGCAGCTCGCCGCCGAAAAAGTCTGGGAGCTGTACGCGCAACAGGGCAGCGGCGGCGAGGGCCTGCGTCGCCTGCTGCTGGCCATCATCCGTGATTTGCGCGTGGTGTTCGTGCTGCTGGCACGGCAACTGGCACGGCTGCACCACGCCGACGAGCTGCCGCCGGAGCAGGCGCAGGCACTGGCGCGGCTGACCTCCGACATCCACGCGCCGCTGGCCAACCGCCTCGGCATCTGGCAGGTGAAATGGGAGCTGGAAGACCTGGCCTTCCGGCAATTGCAGCCGGAGACCTACAAGCGCATCGCCAAACTGCTCGACGAGCGGCGCACCGACCGCGAGGGCTTCATCGCCCAGTGCATCGACACGCTGCGCGAAGCACTGGCCGAAGCCGGCATCCGTGCCGACCTGGCCGGGCGCCCCAAGCACATCTATTCCATCTGGAAAAAGATGCAGCGCAAGCAGCTGGAGTTCGACGAGCTGTACGACATCCGCGCCGTGCGCGTGCTGGTGGACGACCTGTCCGACTGCTACGCCGCGCTGGGCGTGGTGCACGGCCTGTGGCCGCACCTGCCGCACGAGTTCGACGACTACATCGCGCGGCCCAAGGACAATGGCTACCGCTCGCTGCACACCGCCGTCATCGGGCCGCACGGGCGCACTCTGGAAGTGCAGATCCGCACCCGCGACATGCACCGTACCTGCGAGCTGGGCGTGGCCGCGCACTGGCGCTACAAGGAAGGCGGCAGCGGCGATGCCGCGTTCGAGGAGCGCATCGCGTGGATGCGCAAGCTGCTGGAAGCGCGCGCCGGCGACGACAGCGGCCTGCTCACGGATTTCCAGACCGAGCTGGTCGAGGACCGCGTCTACCTGCTGACCCCGAAGGGCGACGTGCTCGATTTGCCGCGCGGCGCCACGGTGCTGGACTTCGCCTATCGCGTGCATACCGAAGTGGGGCATCGCTGCCGCGGCGCCAGGGTCAACGGGCGCATCGTGCCGCTGACCTTCCAGCCGCGCAGCGGCGATCGCGTCGAGGTCATCACCGGCAAGGTGTCCGAGCCCAGCCGCGACTGGCTGTCGCCGCACCACGGCTACCTCAACAGCGCGCGCTCGCGCGACAAGGTGCGCGCGTGGTTCCGGCGCGGGGAGCGCGAGGCCAACCTGGCGGCGGGCCGGCAGGCGCTGGAACGCGAGATCAAGCGGCTGGCCCTGGACCATGTCGACCAGGAGGCGTTGCCGCGGCGCCTGGGCCTGAAATCGCACGACGAACTGCTCGAGGCCCTGGCCCTGGGCGAGGTCGGCCCGGGACAGCTGGCGCGCGCCGTGCAGGCGCCCGGGCCCGAGGCGCCGCCGCCGACCGCCTTGCCGCCGCGCCCGCCGGACGAACCGGGCGCCCTGAAGATCGAAGGCGTGGGCAATCTCCTGACCACCCTGGCACGCTGCTGCCAGCCGCTGCCCGGCGACGAGGTTCGCGGTTTCATCACGCGCGGGCGCGGTGTTTCGGTGCACCGCGCCGATTGCGCCGGCCTGGCGCGCCTGGCCCGGCGCGATCCGGACCGCATCATCGAGGTGACTTGGGGCGATGCCTCCGCGCGCGCCTACCAGGTCGACATCGGCATCCGCGGCTACGACCGCAAGGGCCTGCACAAGGACATCGCCGCCGTCATCTCCGGCGCCGGCACGCCGATCGTGGCCTCGTCCAGCCGCGCCGACCCGCGCCATGCCGAAGTGGACATGCGCTTCACCCTGCGCGTGCACGATTTCGGCCAGCTTTCGGAGCTGATGGCGAGGCTGTCCTCGCTGCCCAACGTGATCGACGTCCACCGCCTCGCCGCGTAGGTCGGGCGACCGGCCGGAAGCTGGCGCCAGACTGAATGCGCGGCCCTGCCGGCAGGGGACATGCGGGAGGCGGTGCTACCCTGCCGCATGGTTGATTTTCCTGTTTCCGGTTCGACCGGATCGACTTGCCCATGAGTGCAAACGACAACCGTCGCGGACGCCGCGAGCCGACCCTCGGCAATCTGGATGAAGTGGGTGCACCGCCGCCGCGTCCGCCTGCCGACGACCTGCCGCGGGTCAGCGTGGACGGGGGCGGGCGGCCGTCGCCGCCGCCGCGGCGATCGCGCACGCCGCCGCACCGGGCGCCGTCGCCCCTGCGCTCCTGGCTGTGGCCGTTGCTGGCGATCCTGCTGGTGGCGCTGCTGGCGCTGGCCTGGATCAACCAGGACCGCCTGCGCGCCATGTTGCCGCGCACGCACCTCAACACCATGCTGCTCGAGGCCGAGCAGGCGCTGGCGGCGGGGCACCTGGAAGGCAGCGACGGAACCAGCGCGCACGAACTGTATGCCCGCGTGCTGGAACAGGAGCCGGACAACAGCCACGCCCTGCAGGGCCTGCGCAAGGTCGGGCAGGCGGAGCTTGCGCGCGCGTCCTCGGCCATCAAGGCCGGCGATTTCGCGGCCGCGAAACGCTCGGTCGCCAATGCCCGGCGCCTGCTCGGCGGCGGCGCCGACGTCAGGCGGGTCGGCGAGGCCCTGCGCCAGGCGCAGCATCCGGTGAAGATGATCCACGCCACCATCGCCAAGGCGCAGCAGGCCATGGCCGATGGACGCGTGGCCGGTTCCGGCGGCGCGGCGGCGCTCTACCACCAGGTACTGGAGGTGGCGCCCGACAACATCGTGGCCCGCCATGGCCTCGACCAGGCCGGCGACGTGCTGGCCGCACGTGCGCGCGACGCCCTGCGCCAGGGCGACACCGGCACGGCCGCGTCGCTGGTCGCGGAGCTGGCCAGGCTGCTGCCGCGCCATGGCGACCTGCCGGCCTTGCGCGCGCGCCTTTCGCAGGCCCGCCAGGCCACCAGCGCCGCCATCAGGAAACATCTGCAGGCCGGGCAGGAAGACCTGCATGCCGGTCGTTTCACGGGTGCCGGCGACGACAATGCACTGGACCAGTTCCGGGCCGTGCTCGAACTCGACCCGGACAACGCGCAGGCGCGCGCGGGCCTGAAGCAGGTGGCGCAGGCACTGGTGCTGCGAGCCAATGCCGCCATGGACGGCGGGGACCCCGCGCAGGCCGGAACCTTGCTCCAGCAGGCCGAAAAACTGGCGCCGGAATCGGCCGACCTGGCGGCGGCGAAGGCGCGCCTGGCCTCCATGCAGTCGGCGGGCGACGCAGCGGAGCCGGCCTCCGGCACGGCCGGCGCGACCGCGGCCGGCAATGCGTCGCATGCGGCCCCGACGCCGCTGCAGGAGGTGGAAATCCGGCACCTGCTGCAACGGGCGGAGTCGGCGGTCGATGCCGGCCACATCATGCTGCCTCCGGGCGACAGCGCCTACGATCTCTACAGCGAAGTGCTCACCATCGATGCCGGCAATGCCAGCGCACGCGCCGGCATGAATGCCTTGCCGGACATCACCGTCAAGCAGTTCAGGCAGGCCCTGGCCGCGCGCCGGCTGCAACGCGCCGGCGGTTACCTGGTCACGCTGCGCAGCCTCCGGCCCGACGGCGCCGAGGCCGACGCACTGGGCCGCAAGCTGGCCGACGCCTGGCTGGACCGGGCCCGTTCCAGCATGGACCAAGGCAATCGCGGGGCCGCCCTCGAGGCCCTCGAAGCCGCGCGCAAGCTCGCGCCCGGCATGCCGCGCGTGCAGGCCATGGCCGCACGGCTGGGAAAGGCGAAAAGCGTGGAGTGAGCGGAGAGAAGTGAAGAGCGGGTGCGGGATGGCCATGCACATGGCGACTCGTGCCCTCCACTCACTCCCGGTTCCCCTGCAGCACGCGCGCCAGCGTCGCGCGTGCGGCGGCGAAGGAAAAATAGCGGCGCACGTTGTCCAGCCCGGCATCGGACAGGCCGAGCCACAGCGCTTCGTCCGCGTACAGCTTCGACACGGCGGCGGCGAATGCGGCGGCGTCCGCGGCAACGAGCACGTCCTCGCCGTCGACCAGGTGCATGCCCTCGGCCGCGACCGGCGTGGCCACGACCGGCAGGCCGTGGCTCATGGCCATGTTGACCTTGCCCTTGACGCCGGCGCCGTAGCGCAGCGGCGCCACGGAAACCCGGCACCGGTTCATCCACGGCGCGAGGTCGGCGACCCGCCCGTGCAGGACCACGCCGGGCGCATCGAGCACGCGGCGCGCCTCGTCGGGAACGTCGCCGAGGACGTGCAACCGCACCTCCGGCAGCCGTTCGCGGATGCGCGGGAAGATGTCCTTGACCATCCAGCGCATGGCGTCGGCATTGGGCGGGTGGTTGTAGCCGCCGATGAACACCAGGTCGCGGCGCCCCGCGAAGCCGGCCTTGCGGCCGTGCACGGCGTGGACGTTGGAGAGCAGTTCGATGTGCGCCCCCGGCGCCTCGCCGGCCAGCAGGTCGCGTTCCACCGGGCTGACCACGAACGTCATGTCGGCGGCCTCGACCAGGGCCAGTTCGCGCCGGCGCGAAGCCTCCGCCTGGCGCGCCAGCGCGGCATTGCCGGACAGGTCCGCGGCACGCTGCTCGCGCAGGAAGTGCAGGTCCACGGTGTCGAAGATCACCCGCGCCCGCGGCGCCAGGCGGCGCACCAGCGGCAGGTACTGGTCGGCGATGGCGCAACGGCACAGGATCACGGCGTCCAGTCCGCCGCCGTGGCGCTGCAGCCAGGCCGAGGCGTCGCGCACCCATGGCCGGCGCAGCACTTCCACCCCCAGCGTGCCCAGGGCATCCACGTGTGATTCGTCGGCATGGCCGTCGTCGGGCAGGAACACGACCTGCCAGCCCATCTCGTGCAGCAGGTGGAAGATCGCGGTCAGGCGCAGCGAGCCCGAGTCGCGCGCCGGTTCCGGCACGGTGGTGTCGACGACGAGGATGCGCGGGCGGTCGCCGCGCAGGATCGCGTCCACCGGCGTGTCCGGCGCGGGCTGCGCGCGCAGGGCATCGGCCCAGGTGTCGACGAAGCGGCCGCGGTTGGCCTGCTGCCCCTGCTTGGGGCCGACGAAAACATCGGTGCCGGCGGTGGTGCCTTCCATGTGCACGACCAGGCTGCGCGGTTCGTAGATCACGCGCCGGCCCGCCGCGCGCACCGAGAAGGCGAGGTCGGCGTCTTCGTAATAGGCCGGGGCGTAGCGGCTGTCGAAGCCGCCGATGCTGGCGAACAGGCGGCGCGGGATCATCAGCGCGGCGCCGGAGACGTAGTCGGCCTCGCGGCGGAAGCGGTAGCGCGGGTCGTTGCGGTCCTCGAAGCGGCCGGTGTTCCAGCAGGTGCCGTCGGCGAAGACGATGCCGCCGGCTTCCTGCAGGCGGCCGTCCGGGTAGACCAGGCGGCTGCCGGCAATGCCGCAGTCCGGCTCGTGCAGGCAGCAGTCGAGCAGGGTGTCGAGCCAGCCCGGGGTCACCTGGGTGTCGTTGTTGAGAAACAGCAGGAAGTCGCCTCGCGCCGCCGCCGCGCCGGTGTTGCAACTGTCGACGAAGCCGAGGTTCTCGGCGTTCTCGAACAGGCGCAGGCCGTCGATGCGACGCAGCTTGCCGGCGCTGTCGTCGGGCGAGGCGTCGTCCACCACGATGACCTCGAAGGTCGCCTCGGCGCCGTGGCGGGCGATCGAGCGCAGGCAGGCCAGGGTCCACGGCAGCTTGCCGTGCACGGGGATGACCACCGACACTTTCGGCGTCTCGGCGACGGGCAGGGCGAACGGCTCGAACGGCGCGTCCAGCGGCAGAAGGTCGAGGCGCGTGTCGGCGGCGGGGCGGCGCCGGCATGCCTGCATGATGCGTTGCAACGTGCCGTGCCATCCGCGCCGGGCGATCGAACCACGCGCCCGGCGCGCGAGATGTCGCCAGCGTTCGAGGCGCCATCTCATGCCGCTGCCCTGATGGCCCGGATGTCCTTGTCGTGCCGTTGCCCGTTCATGCGTGCCGATGCGTCAAAAAGCGTGATTATGCCTGCTTTGCGGGGTCGCGGCCGTTGATGAGGCTGAATGCTGCATGACGCGGCGGACCCCGCCGCACCGGAATGTGACGGTTGGCGGGCCGTGCCGTGCGGGTTGCCCTGTCTATAATCGGGACTTGCCCACTTCCCCGGTTGCGCCCTTGTCCCTTCTTTCCCGCCTACGTTCCTTTGCACGCGCCCTGTGGCCCTGGGTGCGCTATCCCTTCTGGATCGGCCTGGGCCTCGTCGCCGGGTTCCTCGTGCCCTACGTGCTGGTGCTCAACGCCAGCGTGCAGGAACGTTTCAACGACCTGGTGTTCTCGGTCCCCACGCGCGTGTACGCGCGACCGCTGCCGCTGGCGGCGGGCGAACCGATGACGCCGGAGGCGTTGAAGCTGGAACTGAAGTTCGCCGGTTACACGCATGACGGCGCCGGCAGGATCCCCGGCACCTGGACGGGCGGCGACGACGGGTTCGTGATTTCCTCGCGCGGCTACGCCGGGCCCTACGGCGGCGAGCTGCCGCAGCGCATCCGGGTGAAGCTGGGTGCGCACGCCGTGGCCTCGGTCACGGACATGCAGGGGCATCCGATCGACGAGACACACCTGGACCCGGCGCGCATCGCCACGCTGTACGGCGCCGAGCAGGAGGAGCGGCGCGTGGTCTCGCTGGAGGAAGTGCCGCCGCTGCTGATCACCGGCCTGCAGGCGGTGGAGGACCGCGACTTCAACAGCAACATCGGCATCGACTTCGGCGCCATCGCGCGCGCGGCCTGGGCCGACCTGCGCGCGGGCCGCATCGTGCAGGGCGGCTCCACGCTGACCCAGCAACTGGTGCGCAACCTGTACCTGGACCGCAACCAGACCCTGGTGCGCAAGGTCAACGAGGCCATCCTGGCAATCCTGATCAAGACGCACTACAGCAAGAAGCGCATCCTCGAGGCCTACGTCAACGAAGTCTTCCTGGGCCAGAAGGGCAACCAGGCCGTGCACGGTTTCGCCGCCGCGGCCGAATTCTATTTCGGGCGCCGCGTGCAGGAACTGTCGCCGGCGGACATCGCGCTGCTGGTGGGCATGGTGCGCGGGCCCAGCTACTACGACCCGCGCGACCATCCCGAGCGTGCCCTGAAGCGGCGCAACCGCGTGCTCGCCGAGTTCAACCAGACCGGCCTGCTCGACGATGCCGCGACCATGCGCGCGCAGGCCGCGCCGCTGGGCGTGACCAGCCACGCGCGCCTGCCGCACGACCGCTTCCCGGCGTTCATGGACCTGGTGCGCGCGCAGATCATGCACGACTTCAGCGAGGAGCAGTTGCGCGGCGGCGGCCTGTCCATCTTCACCACGCTGGACCCGGCGGCGCAGCTCTACACCGAACAGGCCGTCATGCACACGCTGGAGGACATGGGCAAGCGCGGTCGCAAGCTGCAGGCCGCCGCGGTGGTCACCGACCCGCACAACGGCAACGTGCTGGCCATGGTCGGCAGCCGCGAACCGGACCAGCCGGGCTTCAACCGCGCGCTGGACGCGCACCGGCAGATCGGCTCGACGATCAAGCCGCTGGTGTACCTGGTGGCCTTGTCGCAGCCGCGGCGCTGGTCGCTGGCCAGCATCATCAGCGATGCGCCGGTGCACATGAAGCAGCCCGACGGCAGCGTGTGGTCGCCGCAGAACGACGACGACGAATCGCACGGCAACGTGTTCCTGGTCGACGCGCTGGTCAACTCGTGGAACCTGGCCACGGTGCACCTGGGCATGGCCATCGGCGTGCAGCGCGTGCAGAAGTTCCTGGAATCGTTCGGGCTCGAGCACGTCAATCCGAATCCGTCGCTGGTGCTGGGCGCCATCGACCTGTCGCCGGCGCAGCTCGCGTACCTGTACCAGTTCATCGCTTCGGGCGGCCATGCCCTGCCGCTGGTCGCGCTGCGCGGCGTCACCGACTCGCACGGCAAGACCCTCCGGCGTTACCGCGTGCGTTCGGGTGACGGCGAGTACGTGCTGCCGATCAAGCTGATCACCTACGCCATGCAGCAGGTGGCCCTGCGCGGCACCGCGAGCACCATCACTTCCTCGGGCCTGGGCTGGCTGCACGCGGCCGGCAAGACCGGCACCAGCGACGACCAGCGCGACAGCTGGTTTGTCGGATTCACGGCCAACCGCCTGGGCGTGTTCTGGATGGGCCGGGACGACAACAAGCCCACCAGCCTGTGGGGATCGTCCGGTGCCCTGGTGGCGTGGCGCTACCTGTTTTCGCACATGCCGACGCAGCCGTTGCCGCTGCCCTCGGACCTGGGCAAGGGCATCGACTATGCCTGGATCGACCCGCAAAGCGGCGAGCGCACCAAGCCCGAATGCGAAGGCGCCCGCCGCCTGCCGTTCATCGCCGGCACCGAACCGGCCGAAGTGCACGGTTGCTTCTGGCAGCAGTTCAGGAGCCTGTTCGGCGGCGACCGGGCTTCCTCCGCGAATCCTCCCCCCGCGACAACCTATTGATGATGTACATGAAACACTTGACCTGTCTCGCATTCGTGACGCTGGCCGGCATCCTGCCGAGCGCCTGTTCCCGGCCGGGTGCGCCGTCGCCGGAGTCGGTGCGTCCGGTCGACCGCGGCGACCTGGTGGCGGACATCCGCGCCGCCGGCAACCGCGACGACTCGGTGATCCGGGTGGAACCGTTGCGCAAGCCGGGGGTCGAGTCCCTGCTCGACAAGGCCCGCGCCGAGGAAGCCGCGCGCCGTTACGAGGCAGCGGCGGCCACGCTGGACAAGGCGCTCGCGCTCTCGCCCGAGGCGCCGGACCTGCTCCAGTACCGGGCCGAACTGGCGGTGCGCCTGGGCGATTACGTCCGGGCCGAAAAGCTGGCGCGCAAGTCCTACGCCCTCGGCCCGAAACTGGGCGGCCTGTGCGCGCGCAACTGGCAGACCGTGCTGGAGATGCGCCGCATCGCCGGGGACGCGGCCAGCGTGCGGTCCGCGCGCAGCATGCTGGACGACTGCGCGAAGGAAGGCCCCGTGCGCATGTAGAAAAGCGCGGAGCGGGTGCACAGGCGTGGGAAGCGGGAGGGGCCTGCCGTTCTTCCGTGACCTGCGCCTTGTCGATCACGTTTTCGCGGCTTGTCCTCGAAAACTGCCGATCGTCCGGCCCCTCCCGCGAATGGGCTTGCCTCAGGCCGGCTTTCTCTCGCTCCTCGCTGCTTGCTCCTGGCGCCGCAGCGCCCAGGCCACGTGCTCGCGCACGATGGCCGAGGGATGGTCGGCGCGCGCCTGCAGGGCTTCGATCACTTCCGGCGAGGGCGAGGCATTGCCCAGCGCCACGGCGATGTTGCGCAGCCAGCTTTCGTAACCGGCGCGGCGGATGGCCATGCCCTCGGTCTTTTCGAGGAAGGTCGCCTCGTCCCAGGCGAACAGCTCGGTCAGGCGGCTGCCGTCCAGGTCGTGGCGGGGCGCGAAATCCGCTTCCGCGGACGCCTGCGCGAACTTGTTCCAGGGGCAGATCAGCTGGCAGTCGTCGCAGCCGAAGATGCGGTTGCCCATCGGGGCACGCAGGTCCTCGGGAATCGAGCCCTTCAACTCGATGGTCAGGTAGGAAATGCAGCGCCTGGCGTCGAGCTGGTAGGGCCCGACGATGGCGCCGGTGGGGCACACGTCGATGCAGCGCGTGCAGGTGCCGCAGTAATCCCGGGCCGGTTCGTCCGGCGGCAACGGCAGGTCGGTGAAAAGCTCGCCGAGGAAAAAGTACGACCCGCCCTCGCGCGACAGGGTCAGCGTGTGCTTGCCGCGCCAGCCCAGGCCGGCCTTCTGTGCCAGCGACTTTTCCATCACCGGGGCCGAGTCGCAGAAGGCGCGGTAGCCGAAGTCGCCGACGGCTTCCTTGATGCGGTCGGCCAGCTTCTGCAGGCGCTTGCGCATCAGCTTGTGGTAATCGCGGCCCAGGGCGTAGCGCGAGATGTAGCCGAGCCTGTCGTCGTGCACGACGGCCCAGTCCCGTTCGGCGTCGGGCTGGGCGTAGTTCATGCGCACGGAGATGACGCGGATCGTGCCCGGATGCAGTTCGTCGGGGCGCACGCGCATGCCGGCACGGTCGGCGAGCCATGCCATCTGGCCGTGATGGCCGGCGGCCAGGTAGCGCGCAAGATGTTCCTCGTCGCGGCTCAGGTCGGTGTCGGCAATGCCGGCGTCGGCGAAACCGAGTTCGCGTGCCCAGCGCTTGATGTCGGCGGCGAGCGCGGCATGGTCGATGGCGGTGGAGGGCGCATCCGGCATGCCGCCATTGTATGGCAGCCGGGAAAACGCCGATCATCAAGGCCTCCCGTGGGGAGCCCCGAAAAACCGCTCGTCTTCCCGTCATTCCCGCGCGAGCCAGGGCGACGGGGTTTTTCGAGGTGTCCCGTGGATGCCCGTGATGCTTTACCGGGCTATGCTTTGCGCATGTCCGATCCCGCCCACGCGCTTTACACCACCGCGCAGGTACGCGCCATGGATGCCCACGCCATCGACGTGCTCGGCATCGGTGGCGACGAACTGATGCGCCGCGCCGCGCACGCGGCTTTCGACGTGCTGCGCCGGCGCTGGCCGCAGGCGCGTCGCATCGCGGTGGCCTGCGGCCCGGGCAACAACGGCGGCGACGGCTTCCTGCTGGCGATGCTGGCTCGCGATGCCGGCCTGGATGCTTGCGTGCTTGCCCTGTCCGACGCTTCGCGCGGCGATGCCGCCCGCGCGCGCCGGGCATATGCGAACGCGGGCGGGCGCATCGAACGAACGCGGGAGACGGCCGGATTCGAAACCGCCGACGTCGTCGTCGACGCCCTGTTCGGCAGCGGCCTCGCGCGCCCCCTGCGCGGCGAGGCGGCCGCGCTGGTCGAGGCCGTCCGGGCCGCGGACAGGCCGGTGCTGGCGCTGGACGTGCCCTCGGGCCTGGACGCCGATACCGGCAGCGCGGCCGGGGCCGTGGTCCGGGCGGACGCCACGGCATCCTTCGTGGCCTGGAAACGCGGGCTGTTCACGGGCCGGGCCGCGGATTGCTGCGGCGCATTGAGCCTGCACCGGCTGGGCTTGCCCGGGGCGGTGCAGGCGACGCAGCAGGCCGATGCCGAGTTGCTGGCGGGGCAGTCCCTGCCGCCGCGATCGCGCGACAGCCACAAGGGCCGTTACGGGCACGTGCTGGTCGTCGGCGGCGACCACGGCACGGGCGGCGCCGCGCGCCTGGCCGGCGAGGCCGCGTTGCGCACCGGTGCCGGGCTGGTCGGCGTGGCCACGCGCGGCGAACACGTGGCGGCGCTGCTGGCCGGGCGTCCCGAGTTGATGGCGCGCGCGGTCGCCGATGCCGACGCCCTGGCGCCGTGGCTCGGTCGCGTCGACGTGCTGGCCCTGGGGCCGGGATTGGGGCAGGGCGACTGGGGCCGCGACCTGTGGCGCGCCGGCATGGCATCCGCGTTGCCGATGGTGCTGGACGCCGACGGCCTCAACCTGCTTGCCGGCTCGCCGGCCGGATTCGAGGACCGCGACGTGGTGCTGACGCCGCACCCCGGCGAAGCCGCGCGCCTGCTCGACAGCGACACGGCATCGGTCCAGTGCGACCGCTTCGCCGCGGCACGCGCGCTGGCCTCGCGTTATCGCGCGGTGGTCGTGCTCAAGGGCGCCGGCAGCCTGGTGGCGGCGCCGGACGGCCGCGTGGCCGTGTGCCGCCACGGCAATCCGGGCATGGCCAGCGGCGGCACGGGCGACGTGCTGGGCGGTGTCATTGCCGGCCTGCTGGCGCAGCACCTGCCGGCGTGGCAGGCGGCCTGCCTCGGCACCGACCTGCATGCCCGGGCCGGCGACATCGCCGCGCGGCAGGGCGAACGCGGCCTGCTGGCCGGCGACCTGTTCGCGCCGCTGCGCGCGCTCGTCAATGGCCTGGAGTCCTGACATGCCTGTCTTCGACCTGCCCGACGAGGCGGCCACCGAAACCCTGGCCCGGCGCGTGGCCGGGGCGCTCGACGGGGCGCTGGTGCTGTATCTGGACGGCGATCTCGGCGCCGGCAAGACCCGTTTCGCGCGCGCGCTGTTGCGGGCGCTGGGCGTGACCGGACGCGTCAAGAGCCCCACCTACAGCTTGGTCGAGTCCTATCCGCTGCCGGCCGGGCGCGCCTGGCACCTGGACCTGTACCGCATCGCCGACCCCGGCGAACTGGAATGGCTGGGCCTGGATGCCCTGGTCGAGCCCGGCGCGCTGGTGCTGGTGGAATGGCCGCGGCACGGCGCGGGCGCGTTGCCGGAAGCCGACCTGGTGCTGCATCTGGAGCATGCCGGCGCGGGGCGCAAGGCCCGGTTCGAGGCGCGGAACCCGCGCGGCGAGGCGCTTCTGGAGCGCTTATCTGCTTGAATTGGCAAGCGAAAGCGCCGGCCACCCGGAAATGACGGAAGCTTCATGCAAAACCGTCGCTTGGCCACGGTTCCTGAACGGATCTTGATGAAGTTGGTGCAGGTCATGGATTACAAAGGGAAATCGGGCTTGCATTAACATCGGCTTTGCAGTATCAATGCGCCCCATGAGGGGTTTGCACCACATTCCGCTTTGGCTGGTTTTCGTCGCGCTGGCGGCGCTGGGTGCCTTGTGCCCGGCGCATGCCACCGACATCGAGTCGGTGCGCGTGTCGAGCAATGCCGCCCGTACCCGCACCGTCATCGCGCTGTCCGGCCCCGTGCAGTACAAGCTGTTCCAGCTTTCCGGGCCCGAGCGGGTGGTGCTGGATTTCAACGACAGCACGCTCGAGAAGGGTTTCGATCCGCCGCACGATGTCGGCGTGCTGGAGGGCATCCGCACCGGCCGCCACGGCAAGGACGGGGTCCGCGTGGTGCTGGACCTCAACGGCAAGGCGCATCCGAAGAGCTTCCTGCTCAAGCCCGAGGGCGAGCACGGCTATCGCCTGGTGGTGGACCTGTACGGCCAGGGTTCGCCCGACGCGAAAACGCTCAGCGAGCGCCAGTCCGCCCTGCGCGCCGCCGAGCTGCTGCACGGCGCGCGCAAGGTCATCGTGGCCGTGGATGCCGGCCACGGCGGCAACGATCCGGGCGCGCACGGCCCGCGCGGCACGCAGGAAAAGGACATCACCCTGAAGGTGGCGAAGGACCTGGCGGCCCTGATCGACGCCCAGCCCGGCATGACCGCGATACTCACCCGCAAGGGCGACTATTACGTGCCGCTCAAGAAGCGCTACCGCATCGCGCGCCAGCACAACGCCGACCTGTTCATTTCCATCCATGCCGATGCCTTCAAGTCCAGCGATGCCAAGGGCTCGTCGGTGTGGGTGCTGTCCACGCACGGCAAGGTCAGCGAGGCCGCGCGCTGGCTGGCCAATCGCCAGAACAGTTCCGACCTGATCGGCGGCGCGTCGCTGGACGACATGGACGACACGCTGGCCAAGGTGGTGCTGGACATGCAGCAGAACTACGCCATCGGTGCCAGCACCAGGATCGCCAAGAACGTGCTGCATGCGCTGGCCAGGCTGGGGCCGACCCATCGCGACCACATCGAGCGCGCCAATTTCGTGGTGCTGCGCTCTCCCGACGTGCCGTCGATTCTGGTCGAGACCGCCTTCATCACCAACCCGGTGGGCGAACGCAAGCTGCGCGACCCGGCCTATCAGAAAAAGCTGGCCGGGGCGATCCTGAGCGGGGTCAAGAAGTATTTCGAAACCACGCCGCCGCAGGGCACCTGGTTCGCCCTGCAGGCCCGGCGCCACGAGCACGGGCTGGCCACGGCGGGCGGCAAGTACCGCGTCAGCCGCGGCGACACGCTGTCCGGCATCGCGCAGCGCTACGGGGTCAGCGTGCGGGCGCTAAAATCGGCCAACGACATGGACGGCAGTTCCATCCGCGCCGGGTCCGTGCTCACCATCCCGGCCAGCTGAACCGGTCCCCGGGCCCGCGTCGTGGCGACGGGCATGTCGTGACGCACTCGCGTATCCTGTGCACCTTGTTTTCCGAAGGTGCGCCATGGCCTGCATTCGTCCGCTTCCCACCGAACTGGTCAACCAGATCGCCGCCGGCGAGGTCATCGAGCGGCCGGCCTCGGTGGTCAAGGAACTGGTGGAAAACAGCCTGGACGCCGGCGCCACGCGCGTCGAGATCGACATCGAGGCCGGCGGCGCGCGCCTGATCCGTGTGCGCGACGACGGCAGGGGCATCGCCGCCGACGAACTGCCGCTGGCGGTGGCTCCGCACG